>JAGLQA010000099.1 GCA_023137075.1 Candidatus Aminicenantota bacterium | reverse complement strand
GACATGATCGGTCTCAGCGGTTTGATCACGCCATCCTTAGAGGAGATGGTCAATGTGGCGGCCGAGATGGAGCGTTCCGGTTTCACCATACCGCTTCTGATCGGTGGGGCCGCGGCATCTAAGGTTTATACCGCCGTAAAAATAGCGCCCGAATACAGCGGCGCGGTTGTTTATGTGCCCGATGCGTCCCGTGCCGTCGGTATGGCATCTAATTTATACACAGAGCGGTTGGCGCCCTCAACCCAAGATGTCAACAGACGATGTTCGCTGCAAAAAAAATCTTCGCAAAAAAACAAGATTTCCACACATAGTAGTACAGAAAACAATAAGGGCGAATTTACGAAAAAAATAAAAGCGGAATATGAGCAAATCAGGCAAGACCGGCAGGCCGCCGTATCTAAGGTCAGTTTGTTGTCTCTTACGGAAGCGCGCCATAACCGGCTGAAGATCGATTGGCAATCCTATAGACCGCCCCGCCCGGTGGCGCCGGGATTACACGCATTTGTTTCTTATAGTATTGAAGAATTAAGCCGGCACATCGATTGGAATTTTTTCTTCAAAGCCTGGGAATTGAAAGGCCGCTTCCCGCAGATACTGCGGCATCCCGAATTCGGCAAGGAGGCGGGAAATCTTTTTCGGGACGCACAGGAAATGCTGAAACGTATCGCGCAGGAGCAGCTCCCCAAAGCCAACGGTGTTATCGGTCTTTTCCCGGCAAACTCTGTCGCTGATGATATCGAGATATACGGTGACAATTCCCGCCAAAAAACAGTGGCTGTTATCCACACCCTGAGACAGCAGAAGAAGAACCCCGGTCGTCCCAACCTGGCACTGGCTGATTTTATCGCTCCCGCGGGAAGCGGCATTGCGGATTACATCGGCGGGTTTGCCGTTACTGCCGGAATCGGTATAGGGGAAGCGGTAAAAAAATTCGAATCGGAAAAGGACGAATACGGATCCCTTATGATAAAAGTACTGGCCGACCGGTTGGCTGAAGCCTTTGCCGAGCGGCTGCATCAGCGGGTCAGGAAAGAGTTCTGGGGATATGCCCCGGACGAGGACTTAAGTATGGAAGAGTTATTTAAGGTGAAATACCGGGGCATCCGGCCTGCACCCGGATATCCTCCCTGTCCCGACCACACGGAGAAAAAATCGCTTTTCGACCTACTGCACGCCACGGAGTCAACCTCAATAGAGTTGAGTGAAAATTTCATGATGATACCCGGGGCATCGGTTTGCGGTTACTATTTTTCACACCCCCAATCACACTATTTTGCAGTCGGCCGTATTGCCCCGGACCAGGTAAAGGATTACGCCCGCAGGAAAAACGAATCTCCCGAAGCCATAAAAAAGTGGCTGTCCCCTAATACCGGCTAAACCCTTTGGGATGGTTCCGGGGCGCCTTTTTACTCATCCACTTTTACCGCTTCCCAGGTGATTGTCTCTTTATCTTCGAAGCCCACGTAATAAAAGTTGCCGCTCATATGTGTTTTGCTGCTGAGCGTACCGGAATAATACGCTTTTTCATCCTTGCCGGTGATTTTTATTTTGTCGCCCTTTACACTATAGGCGCCCCAGGCTTCTCCGCCAAATTCATAAAAGTTTCCATCCTGCTTGAACTCCCATTCGGGAGAGAAGTTTTTGCCGTTGCTGTATTTTATTGTGGCTGCCCATTTTCCGGTAACGTCGTATTTTGCTTTTTTTGTGCAGCCCGTCAGGATAAGCAATAAGGTCACACCAATCACTAAAGAAACCGCAGCAATCGTCTTTTTCATTTTTATTCTCCTGAAATCAAAATGTAGCATCGTTTTTTATGCCCTTACATGGCGGTAAGCTCCTAACATGTTTGACATATTTTCCCCCACAGTCAAGTGGGTTCGTTTTTCGAGCAGTGCCTTGAAAAACGACTATATCATATATGCGTCATTTTTTCAATAAACCTTGACAATAACCGGGAAATAGAGTATATTTACGTTTCATTTAAAAAAAAGGAAGGTGATAAAAATTGGCATTTGTAGAAGTTAATTCCGGCGAGTCTTTTGAAAGTGCATTACGGAGATTCAAGCGGAAGGTACAACAAGAAGCGATTATTAAAGAGATCAAACGGCACTCTGTGTACCTGAAGCCGGGAGAAAGAAAACGATTAAAAATTGCACAAGCTCAGAAGAGAATGCGCAAAAGAATGCGAAGAGAATTTTCTGATTTATAATTTTTTAACTAATTTATTGCAAACCGGTTTTTAAAGGTGGTAATTTTGCGTCTTACGCCGGTTTATTATGTTATATTTATACTAAACGGGGCGTAGCGCAGCCTGGTAGCGCATCTGGTTTGGGACCAGAAAGTCGGAAGTTCGAATCTTCTCGCCCCGAATAGCTAAAACAAGGCACCCGTAGCTCAATGGATAGAGCAACTGACTTCTAATCAGTAGGTTGGGGGTTCGAGTCCCTCCGGGTGTGCTTTTTCTCATGCGGGTTTCCAGGGTAATAAATCACCTGTCCCCCCCGT
>JAGLQA010000098.1 GCA_023137075.1 Candidatus Aminicenantota bacterium | reverse complement strand
TTTTCATCCTATAATTAGAATTGCTGGTTTTAAAGGGCAATTTTCGTTTTGTCCAGGGATCAAATATCTTGGTGCGCTCCAGGTCATACCAGTACTTGATCGATAATTTACGGATGTGAGTAAAATATTCCGGGGTTAAATTGCCGTATTTTTTTATGGCCGCCTGGATATCTCTTTTGATTCGCTGCACGATTTCTTCCTTAACCCTTAAAGTCAACCTTTGATCCCGGCAAATAAATTCCGCTGCCGGAAGAAAACTTGAATTTTTTATTGTAATAGTGCCTCGCCCCAGGCTGGCGCCGGTTGAGACCTGCAACCCATCGTTAAAACAACTCAACGGCGGTTTGTTACCCGCAAAAGAGACAACTTGTAAACTATCCAAGGGCGCTTCCAGTATCTCCCTGGCCCGGATTCCCATCTTGGCGCCGATTAAAGAATAAATGCCTAAGTGCCGGTGCAGTTCATTGGTCAATACGCAGGCTTTCCATTCTTCCAGGCCGTGTCTCTCGATTATTTTTTTTACATAAGGACGAACATCGGGTTTAAACAGGAGTGGGTCCACGGGGAAATTTTCTAAAACCACCACTTCACGTTCCGGCAGGTGGGAGTCCGCCTCGAATCCCAACAGTTTTATGTAAATTTTGTAAATTTCTGCCGCATCATACTGTTGAACCTCAAAAACATATGGGCTCTTCTGCTCAAACCGGAATACATCGGGCCTGTTCAGGTAGATAACGGTAATATCATCCCACATGCGGAAATGATCCTCTGAAAGAAGCTTTTTGATGACCGGGCTGCTGTGAAGTTTAAGGATAAGATTTGCCGCGGGCGTTTTTAGCGCTTTGATCCGCTCAACGAATCCGGTGTCAAATTTCAGGTTTTTTATACCCGGGTTACTGAGCGTCATTATCTTTAAACCCGAGCGAAACACACGCTGCGCCGAAAGCAGGTCCCGGCCGGTATTCCAATCCCCGCCGGCAGTGCCCGGAGGGGTGCCGTAATAGATTACCCGTGAAATTTTTTCTCGAATACGGCTGTCTGTTTTTAACGCATCGGCAAGATTGGTGAGTGGCCCTAAGCAGAGATAAACACATGAGTTTTCTGTGGAATGCAAAGTTTCGACGATTGCGTCAGCCGCGGGCTTGAGATTGTCTTTTTTTACGGACACACCGGTTCCGGCAAAAGAAAATATCTTCCCCGACCATTCCCGCCAGGGCGGGCTTTTTTTGTGAAGCTTCCGCCCCATGGCCAATTTGATTGCCTTTTGCCGGTACCGGCAAAAGGATACAAGATTACGATACCCGGTTTCAGGGGATACAGCCCCATCCGAAGTTACGATCAACCGGGTATCGGCCATGTCCCGGTTAAAGAGCAAAATCAGCGCCCGTGCGTCATCCAATGCCATATCCGTATCCACGATCAAGGGAACCCGGTAAGTATGACTATTCAATTTTAGTGGTGCCGTCAGCAATAAAAAGAAGAAAGGAATTAGAATACTTAAGGTAATTTTTGTTTGCATTTTTTGCCTCCGCTGCTCACCTTTTTAAAAAAAGGTGAGGCCAGAAATTTTCCGGAAGACCCTTCGGGTCATCTCGTTGATCTTGATGCGTGCATTCACAGTGGTACTTTTTACTGATTGGTTGTAAAAGTGTGCGTAAAATAAATTGCTATGGTTTGTGGTATGCCTCGAAAGCCTCTATTGATAAGCATATCATACCCTTTAAGAAAGTGCAATACCGGGTTTTGAATTACCTTTGTTAAGTAATAACAAAAAATTTTCTTGACTTTTATTTGCAGACGTGCTACGATTATTAAATTAGTAACACGTTTAAGAGGAGAAACGAATGACTGTCCCTAAAAAACCAGTGTTAATTTTTCTGATAATCTGCGGAATTGCGATTTCCGGGTTGGCGGAAAACAAGAAAGAGGAAAATAAGCCCGAAAAAAAAGAAAAAACCGCAAATTATTACCGGTTAAAAAAGAGCGAAGTGGTGGTGGTGACCGCCACCATGACACCGAAGGCTCTAAAGGACTGTTCCGCCACCGTTAACGTGGTGAAAAAATCGGATATAGAGGTTTCATCCGCGGCTAACGCGTTGGATATTCTAAATAAATTTGCCGGTATATTCGTCAACCGCTCCGGCGATTTTGGGCGGGCTGATGTGGATATCCGGGGTTTGGGCCAGAATTGCCGGCAGTTGGCCGTTCTGGTGGATGGCAAACCGGAGAAAATGGGATTGTACGGCTGCGCCGTTTCTCATGCCTTTCCCCTGGATAATGTGGAGCGCATCGAAGTGGTGAAAGGCCCCGCCTCCGTACTCTACGGCGGCGAAGCCTTAGGCGGAGCGATCAATATTATCACCCGGACGCCGCAGCAGAAATCCGAAACCGATATCACCGCTTCCTACGGCAGCTACAATACTCAACAGTACAACTTGAAACAGGGCGGTAACCTCGACACATTCAAATACTTTTTCACCTTTGATAAGCGGCAGAGCGACGGGCACGTCGAGAATGCCGATTATTCGGGTAATTCATTTACCGGCAAACTGGTTTACGATGTGACCGGTAAAATCCGCATCTCTTTTCAGGGGAAATATTTTGACGGTAAAAAATACGAGCCCGGAACAATAGACAACCCGGTATCGGAATTTTGGAACGATTATAAACGCGGTTCCCTCGACCTGTCTCTCAGCCGGCAGTGGCATACCAACGAATTATATTTAAAAATTTACCGCAACTTCGGCAGGCACCAATTTTCCGACGGCTGGGATTCCACGGACTATACCAACGGGGCGGTGTTCCGTTTTACCACGCGAGGCCTTCAAAACAACGAATTAACCCTTGGCTGTGACCTCCGTTTTTTTGGGGGCCAGAGTTTCAATTGGCCCCTGGGCAAATGGGATAAGAAGGAAGGTTCGCTGTTTGTCCAGAATGAATATATTTTAAACGCAAACTGGATTCTCTCCTCCGGCTTCCGGGTACAATTCGATTCACTATATGGCCGGGAGTGGTGTCCCCAGGCAGGTATTCTTTTCCAGGCCGGAGAAAACACCATGCTCCGGGGCGTGGTAAGCAAAGGGTTTCGCTCGCCGCAGCTTAACGAACTCTTCATGTACCCGGCCGCCAATCCTGAACTCGAACCCGAGCGGGTGTGGAATTTCGAGATTGGGATAGAACAAAATATCGGCAGCCGGGTAACGGTGAAAGGCAGTATATTTCACATGAGAGGATCCAATATGATCCGGACGATTGCCAATCCTGCAGCGCCGCCGCTGTATATTTTTGCCAATACCGGCACATTTTTGTATTACGGAGCCGAAACCGAGTTGGATGCTGCAATCTCCCGGCACTTCTCCGCCCGGGTTTCCTATTCCTACATCGATTACGGCGAATATACCAAAGGTAAACCGGGGCAGAAATGGGATTTTTCCTTCCAATTCCGTAAAAAGAAATTTTCGGCTGTGCTGCAGGGGCAGCACGTCACCGATTATTACGCCGCTGATCTCGCTAAAAATCCGATCCCCTCTTATTTCTTGCTGAACTCCCGGGTTATTTTATCTATAACGGAAGGGTTGGACCTGGTTGTGGATG
>JAGLQA010000097.1 GCA_023137075.1 Candidatus Aminicenantota bacterium | reverse complement strand
ACTAAGTTTATTCGTTTATATGATTAAAAGAGGTTTCATGAAAAAATTATTCATAGTTTTATTCTTTTTTATATTCCGGCTGGTGCTTTCCGGCAGCCAGGGAAGGAACTTCCGACGGGGACGTATCGATAGGATATGAATAAAGAGCAAGACGCGCACGCGAATCTTTTAATCAGACCTTTCGGCGAAGACGACTACCATGCCGTGATATCCTTGTGGGAACAAACCGGCATTCCCTGTAAGCCGCAGGGCAGGGACAGTAAAGAAAAAATCCTCAAAGAACTATCCAACCCCGGCACCCTTTTCCTGGTTGCGGAAAAAGATGGAGACATTATCGGAACCGTAATGGCGACTCATGACGGCCGCAAAGGTTGGATAAACCGCCTATCTGTAGTACCCCGGCGCCAACACCAGGGCATTGCGACCCGCCTGTTGAAGGAAGCTGAGGACCATCTTTACCGTTGCGGTATGGAAATTATCACCTGCCTGATCGAAGATGACAATCCCGGTTCGATGGAATTTTTCCGTAAAAAAGAATATATCAAACATACCGACATCATCTATTTCTCTAAAAGAAAATACCCGGACGTGTAAGAAACCGGGGTTATTCTTTTTCTTCTGCTTTCTCTTTCTCCATGCGGCCGATGTAATCTTCAAAGGCAGCTTTACCTTCTGCCTTCCAGTAGCGCCGGTAGTATTTCCAGTTCTTGTGCGACCCTTTCGGCTGCCACTCTTCATCATCTTCTATCCCGATAAAACGGTGCCATTTTGCACCGATCTTTTTATGGAAATGATCATGATGGTCATCTTGATGATGGCCGAAACTCCCGAACAGCAGCTTTGCCAGTATAAAAATACCAAAGGCCTGCCAGTAGGTAATTTCTTTAACGCTGAACAATGCCGGCATCAACCAGTTCCAGAGCAGCTTGATGAAAAGGGCAAATAAAAAACCGAACAATATCGCGGCCATAATACCCACCAGGGTCATTCCCACTATACGTAAAACCTTCACACCTCTTTTGCGATGGTGTGACACATGATTTTTTACATCTTCATGATTCATTTTAATCCTCCTGTTATTAAGTGATAAAATCGCTTAGCTCTTTTTTGATCTTTTGCAGAGCTCGTGATTTCCGTGCCAGAAGAGTGCCCATGGGAATGCCCCACTCTTGCGACAATTCGCGAAATGAAACTTCGTCAAACTCGGTGGCTATGACAATGGCCCGGTCTTTTTCATTCAGGGACTCAATAGCCTCATACAACCTTTCCTGCAGCTCTTCCCTCTCCCGGATTGCAGCCGAATCGCCGCGGACATCCCGGATGAGTTCCGCAAGAGATGTGTCCCGGTTGTAGGATAACTTTGCATCTAAGGAGACTTCCTCCCTCTTTTTCCTGAAGAAATCGACGATCCGGTTCCGCAAGGAGCGGTAGATGTAAGCGGAAAGGTTCTCTATCGGGATGGTCAGGTCGGCTCTATCAAAGATATTCACCATCACATCCTG
>JAGLQA010000096.1 GCA_023137075.1 Candidatus Aminicenantota bacterium | reverse complement strand
GGATAATAGGTGACTTCCAGGTAAGGGATGTGGTTACCCTCTTCGGTTACGGCACGCTTATGCTTTCCGTCCAGCTTGATGGCTGTCGAAACCAATTGATACTCCATGCTTGGCCAATAGCAGGCTTCTACCTTAATGACATATTCCCCGGGACTTACCTGCTTGCCGGAAATATCTTTTAAATCCCAGGCATATATATGGTGCCCTAAATCGATGCTGGCCCCGGTCACCCCATCCACATCGGAAAATTTAGAAGAGTCTGCCCAATCGGAGAGATTGACCTGCTGTTCTTTGGCATAGCCGCTGAACCCGGAAACATAGATAGTTTTGACAAAGGTACCATCCTTTTTTTCGACCCATATCGCTGTTTGCGGCGCCAGTTCGTCTCGAAATCCCAGGATAAAATCGATGGAAAGGGCCGGAAGCGGGTGTTTTGAGAGAGCAAAACGCTTAACCGGGGGACGTAATACTTCAAATACCTGGCCCGATGCTTCCGTTTTCGGATAATCGGAAACAACCTTTATCCAGTAACTCATCGCTTTCTTTTGATAGGCCATGCCTAACCAGTAAAGGGCATCCGCTCTAGCCGGGCCGGAGGTTTTGCTCTTTAATATCCAGTTTAGATCCGCAATTGCCTGATCCAGCTTATTCACAAAAAAAGGCATCTGGACGCCTGAAATACCCCTCATAAGCCGCAATTCGACATCCTCTGGCGCCAGTTCACACGCTTTATCGATGCATCGCGTGAATTCAAAGGCAAGGTTGGTGCGGTAGTTAGTGTCTTCAAAGATTTTATCGTCATATCCTTTGCCGACCAATTCTCCGACCGCGGATATCATGGTTTTATAGGCATCAAGGTTCTTGGGGTCCAGTTCGATCGCCCTTTTTAAAACCTGCCGGGCCGCGGCATATTCTTTGCTAGCCATATATACCTTGCCGAGTTTTATTAGATGAACGGGATTTCCGGGTTCATTCTTGATTTTTTGTTTCAGGGCGGCGATCTCTACCGAATCGGGTTTTTTATCCGCACTCTTTTTAACCGTCTCTTTTTGAAGCTCGGAGAGTTTCGCGATGTTTATTTCAGCCCGTTTGGCCATCTCCGAATCCGGTGACAGTTCGATAACTTTTTTCAAAGCCGCTGTCGCTTTCGTTCCGTCCTTTTTCATTTGGTAACCGCGGGCCAGGAGATTGTACCCGTTGACAAGGATATCCTTTGTTACTTTTCCCGGCGATTCTGCTGCTATTTTGACGAGGCTTTCCAGGTCTTTGATCCCCGTATCCAGCTTACCTAAAAACTCAGGGATATTAACCGCAATCACTCCCCGGTTAAAGCGTGTGGTGGGATTGTCCGGATCCAACGACACGCCTTTATCCAGCATTTCGAAGGATTGGCTAATAATTCTACCTGCTTCCATAAAATTATTGGTCCGTCCTGCTTTCATACCGTAATACAAACCCAAATAGGAACAGGCGACGGCGCTGTCGGGATACTTTTCAACCGCTTCGGACATGACTGTAACCGCCTGGTCAAGCTCGCCGGATTTGTGCAAATGACCGGCTTTTTTGATATAATCATCGACTGTTTGCCCGTAGGCCATGCTTACCCCGAAGATAAGCAAACCCACACATACACATCTTAAAAATGATTTCATATTTACCTCCTTTTTTTACCACTCTATTGAACATTTATTATGCCATTACATGGCGGTAATGACTAACATGTTCGACATATTTTTCCCCCACCGTTAGGTGGGCGCGTTTCTCGAGCAGTTTCTTGAAAAACGATTATAACATGGATCGACAAATGTTATCAAACCGGGTATGTTAATAC
>JAGLQA010000095.1 GCA_023137075.1 Candidatus Aminicenantota bacterium | reverse complement strand
GGCAGAGGTAACCACTAATAAGGCGGTTTGCACACTTTCCCGCAAACCGATTATTTTGTTGTTGATTTCGGTTTTCCGGTAGAATTTAATGATGCGGTGTCTTAAATATGCCAGGTCCGATTTGGCTCTTTCGAGCCGTTTGGCAGTTCGCACGATACCACTGTAATTCCACATGATGTACTTGATGGTAACCTGGTCCTGCCATACCAGTGCCGGGTCCAGTTCCTCCTGGGGGTGGGGGTACTTCCATTCGGGAACTTCCGCGATCGTATAGGGATCTTTTTCATCATCGATATTTTCGATGATATCCTTCGCGGCTTTGACTCCCCAGACCAGCCCCTCAAGCAGCGAAACGGAAGCCAGTCGATTGGCACCGTGAACCCCGGTAGTGGAAACTTCACCGATGGCATAGAGGTTTTTAAGGCTGGTTCTTCCCTTCAGATCACAGAGTACTCCGCCGATACCGTAATGGGCGGCAGGCACAACGGGAATGGGGCGTTTCATAATATCGATGCCGTAATTAAGGCAGGTTTTATAAATCGTGGGGAACCTCTCTTCTATATTAATTTTGGCAAAAGAAGCCAGGTCGAGCAGCACAAAATCGTCGCCGTGCTTAATCATCTCGGCGTAAATGGCCCGGGAAACCTCATCCCGGGGGGCCAGGTCACCTAAGACGGCATATTCCTTCATGAAATATTCACCTTTCCTGTTCATCAATTTTGCCCCTTCGCCTCTTACCGCTTCGGAAATCAAGAAACTGTCCGCTTCCTTATGGAAAAGGGATGTAGGGTGAAACTGGACATATTCCAAATTAGCCAGCCTGGCACCCGCGCGGTTGGCCATGGCAATCCCGTCTCCGATTGCGGACTCCGGATTGGTGGAGTGCAGGAAAATACTGCTGAAGCCACCGGTGGCCAATATAACTTTCTTGGCAAACACACGAATCACTTTTCGGGTCACCTGGTTCAGGATATATGCGCCGATGGCCTTGGGTTCTTCGTATGTCCTGGCCGGGTTCACGGAGTGGTGGGGGAAGGTTAACAGGTCGATGGCCGTGTGTTTGAAGAGGATCTTCAAATTCGGCTGATTTTTCAAGTAGTTGTAAAAACTTTCCTGGATTGCTTTTCCGGTCATATCCTTGACATTCAGGATGCGCCGGTTTGAATGAGCGCCTTCCCGCGCCAGGTCGTAATCCCCATGATTCATTGAAAAGGGAACGTTTATTTTATTGATTAATATTTCCTTTACCAATTTACCTGAGTTCTGAACCAGTTGTTCCACCGCTCCCGTGTAATTGATACCGTCCCCCCCTTTGATAATATCATCGATAAAATCCCCGGGGGTTTCATCCTCTCCTAAGACAGCAATACCGCCCTGGGCTAAATTCGTGTTGGTTGCCTTATAGTCTTTGCCTTTGGAGATTAACGTGGTATTTATCCCTTGCTCTGTCAATATCAGGGCCGCGGTGGCTCCGGCGATTCCTCCGCCTATAATCAAAACATCCGTTTCATAAAATTCTTTCATTTTCTCCTCTTATTTCTAAACTTAAATCCAGGGATTTAACGGAATGGGTTAATGCGCCGACCGATATGAAATCGATTCCCGGAATAGCTTTTTCTTCGATATTTTCTAAGGTTACATTTCCCGATATTTCAAATTTAACGTGACCGGGGGACTTTTTTTTTATCTTTACCGCCTCTTTCAATAAGCCGGGATCGAAATTGTCCAGCATGATAAGATCAACCTGGAGAGACAGGGCTTCGTTCAATTCGGATAGATCTTTTACTTCCACTTCGAGTTTTTTTTGCGGAAATTTTTCCCTTATCTTTTTAACGGCCTTTGAAATGGTTCCTGCCATTCGGATATGGTTATCTTTTACCATGGCCATTTCTTCCAGGTTTAACCGGTGATTGGAACCACCGCCGTCCCGGACTGCTTTTTTCTCTAAATATCTCATGCCCGGTGTGGTTTTTCGGGTATCCAATAAAGTGATATTGTAAGGTTTTAATTTGTCCACATACTTTTTGGTCAGGGTTGATATGCCGCTCAACCTCTGTAAAAAATTCAAGGCCGTTCGTTCGGCTTTTAAAATCGAGCTTTCTTTGCCCAGGATTTCAAGGACGATATCTCCTTTTTTTACTTCATCTCCATCATTTTTAAGAATTTGAATTTGGGTGGCCGGATCAACTTTTTTGAAGGTCTCGATAAACACCGGTATACCCGAAATGACGCCTGCTTCCTTTGCCGCTGCATAAGCACTTACCTGGTTGTCATATTCGATCAGTGAATTCGTAGTAATGTCTGCCGAGATTTTATCTTCAGATAGAGCCAGCTCTATGATTTGCAGCATTAATTTATCTTTGAAATCCATATTCCACGTTTCAGCTTTTGTCCTGTTCTTTGAATATTTTATCAAGTGACATATCTTCCTCCTGTTCTTTGTCGGTTTTCGGGATTGGATGTGGTTGTGTGTTTTCCTTGAATATTCCGTTAAGAGATGGATCGATTTCTTGTTCAGGTTTGGTAAGAGAAGGACCCGGCTGCGGTGATTCCTTAAAAACCCTGTCAAGAGACTCTTCATCTTCAGTTGGTGGAACCTGTGCCGGAGAAGAAGGCCCCGCCGGTTTATTGAATTGTGGGTTTTTTTGTAAAAATTCTTCAAAGGAAATTTCTACTCTTTGCGGGGCCGCCTTTTTTTTACCGGATGAAGACGTGCCTGTGTCCGCGGTCTGAGGTACTTGATAGGGCAGCCTGTTGGCCGGCATCACGATTGTTTCATCAGGAGTATGCTCTTGTGGGGCGGGACCAGGTGTTTCCGGGAAATCCGCTTCCGGCTCCTCCTGTAATAATTCTTCAATTGGAATGTTCAGGTTATTCTCTTCAACGGCTTCATATGGAGCCGGGGGAGGGGGCGGCGCTTCGCTTTTCGGAATAGAAAGGTTTTCTTCTTTCCCTTTAAGAACTGCCTCAACCAGGTCCTGGCGTACATTTTCCTGGAATATGCCGCTGGGACTCTCATCTTTTTCCAGTGCTTCTATATATTTGCGATAATTTTCCGGACTTTTCGGAATCGCTAAACCCAACTCATACTTACCCTCTTTTTTCTTCCTGTCGACTATTCTGACAACCGCTCCCCGTAATTCGATTGGTTCTCCGTCCTCGGTAATAAAGCTTATTCGGATATCTTCGATTTTTTTTGGCAAGGCATCGGGAATTATTCGCAGGCCTCCTTGTGATAAATCGATTACGATGCCGTAGCTGTCCTCGATTTGAACAGCCATCGTCTTATTTATTCGTTTATGCTTTCTTCTTTCTTTTTCCATTTTTAGAAATATAGATTATACCAGAATTTGCCATATGCTTTCCAGTTTTCTGTTAATTTTATTAATTTTTACAAATGATCCGGTATTGCAAATGATAATTCATTTTGATATGATTTCCTTCCGGCAGGTAACCTGACGATGAAAATTTTTTTTTTAATTACTATTTTTATGTTTTTATTCGCGATACCAGGCTTTGTTGATGGGGAGAAGCCGCCTGTTTTTCCCGGCGCTGACGAAAACACGCCCTCCCGATCGCAATATTTTTCCTGGATCAACAACACCAACGAAGGCGCCACCGAAAAACAGGCCCTGATCAACCTGGAATTCTTCAAATGGCTGCACACTGAGTACGGAATGGTGCTGGATATTTACGCCTTTGACGCCGGCGCCATCGACGGCAAACGGTTCTACGGCCGAAGGGATTCGCAGCGTTTCCGCGAACAATTTCCTGATGATTTCACCCCGGTTTACCGGGAGGCCGGGTGCATGGGGACGCGGCTCGGTATCTGGGGAGGGCCGGATGGCTTCGGCGATACGCCGGAAGAAGAGCAAGCGCGCATTGCCCAGATGGTGAGCCTGTGCCGGGATTTTGACTTCGCCCTGTTTAAATTCGATGCCGTGTGCGGCCCACTGCGACCGGAAAAAGAAGATGCTTTCATCCGCATGATGACTCTATGCCGCAAGTACAGCCCGGATTTGATCCTGCTCAACCACCGCCTCGGGCTGGAGCGAGCCCGGGCTTATGCCACTACCTTCCTCTGGGAGGGAAAAGAAACCTACATCGATGTCTTCTCCAGCAACACCGTTACCGCTCCTCACCACCGGGCCGACGCCATTTCCCGCGGTTTGGTGCCGGGGTTGAAACGACTCACCGAAGATCATGGTGTGTGCCTCTCTTCCTGCTTAGACTTTTGGGAGGATGATCTTATACTGCAGGCCTTTAACCGCTGCCTCATCCTGGCCCCCCAGATTTACGGCAATCCCTGGCTGCTTCGGGATGAGGAATTTCCCAAACTGGCCCGGATTTACAACCTGCACCGCCGTTATCGAGATATCCTGGTCAAAGGCATGCCGCTGCCGAAGCGGCACTACGGCCCCTATGCCGTATCCCGGGGCAGTGAAAAAACCCGGTTGATTACCCTGCGAAACCTGACCTGGCAGCCGGTGCAGTATAAAATCAACCTGGGTAAAAAAATCGGCCTCTTCGTGAACCGCCCTATCGAATTGCGGCAATTTCATCCAACCGAAAAAATCATCGGCAGATTCGCGCCGGGGACAAAAGTGCCGGTTACGGTAATGCCCTTCCGGGCCTGTTTGCTTTTAGCCTCGGTCGAGCCCTGCGAGGAAGCCGGTATCGAGGGCTGCGACTACCGGGTGATTCGCGATACACCGGGTGATCTCCTCAAAATCGAATTATTGGGTTACCCCGGTCAGAAAAGCTCGATTAAGCTCAGGGCAGAGGGCAGGTTTTTTTCCCAGGCATACCTTTCCGGGGAGAATGTGGGCGAATTATTAAAGGGAAAATCCCTGGAAATAACATTTCCCGGGGAAAAATTAAAAAACCACTGGCATAGGAAACCGGCCGATATGAGCGAATGTAAGGTGCCGGAGGATGCCGAAGCATTGTACGAAGCCACGGTTTTTGCCGCCGACAATAATGCCCTGGAAGTACGCAGCCTATTTCGTTCGGGGCCGACGCGGATTCCCAGCGTCCAGGCAGCGCGAGACGCCTTCTTCAACCAGCCCACCTTTGTGAACCGGGGAGTCCGGGACCGCAACCTCTTCGACGGCGACATGCGCACCGGTTTCTGGCCGTCCCGGAAATACCTGATTGACCGGCGAGTGAAGAACGGCTGCCTCCGGCTTGATTTTGGTGAGGTGCTGGATGTAGAACGCATCGTCCTGCATGTGCCCGATGAATATTCCCTGCATCCGCTGCTCAAAGATGAGGGGAATCATGTGGAGGTGTCCACCGACCTGAAATCCTGGAAGCGGCTGACCTACCTGGCCGGTAAACGTATGGTCATCGAATTGCCCGGGCCGGTGCGCTACCTGCGTTTCCGGGCTTTTCCGGATCGCATTACGGAGATCGAAGGGTTTTTCAACGGCAAATTACTTTCCCCGAAAAAGTGGCGGGCATCCAATTTGTTCGCTCATCCGCGGAGGATGACACCGGTAAAAGCCTGGCAGGCCCGGTTCTATATCGACGAGTGGGTTAAAGGTAGTTATATATGTATCGCCTTAGAGGGCGAACACGGTATCGAAAGCGCCTATGCCGCGTTGAAAGTCGCCGGCAAACCGGTCGGCTGCCCGGACCGGGCGCCATCTTATCCTGCCAATACCTGGGAATATGTAACAGTCCGGCGTGATAAAAATTATACATATTACGCGCCGGTCACAAAAGATATGATCGGAAAGAATATCGAAGTCTATGTGATGGCTTATAAGAAAAAGAAAACGAAGCTTCAACCGGTGGTCTGGTTGACAGCCTACCCGGTACCCTTCGAGGAGATGCTTCTCGAGCTGCAGCGATAACAAAAAAAAATGGAGCAATCAACCGCCATGTCATAGTTAAGCAGCCTGCTTTGTTCCGCAGGCTGTAGTCGTCATCCCCTTCACTTTACCCAAAAATGTGCTCATTTTGGGGAGCGTCTCACCCTGCGCAAGACATTCTTGCTCCGAGTTCGCAAGCCGTTCAGGGGAAAGCCGACACGCCTGCGATTCTGATATTATATGCCAACTTAACTATTACCCGCCACTACGGCATTCTAAGTGTTTGCACAATTGCCTGGTTTTTAAATTAGATGGGAGTCTTTTTTTTAAAAAAGTCGCGTTTTGTAAAAGGTTCGATTTCTCCACCGGCCTTCTTCCCGCATAAACCACTTCATTGAGCCGGGTGACGCCGCGCATCAGGCAGATATTGGTGAGAGCCTGTTTGATCCAGTCCAACCGTTTCTCCATGAAAAGTTTGTCGAAAGGAATCAGGTTAACCGATAGGATGCCCCCTTCTGACAACAGGTTGCCGCAATCCTTGAAAAATGAGGGATTATCGATGGATTGGGGCAGGTTGAGGCCACAGTAGGTATCTACGATGATCAGGTCGTATTCCTTCCGGGTGCGGCGAATAAAGGCGCGGGCGTCTTCAAGGTGCACGCGTAGCCGGGAAGACGTGGTAAAACCGAAATAGTTCTCCGCTGCCTTTAACATTTCCGCGTCGATTTCCACCACATCCACAATTGCTTCCGGGCAAATCGCACTCAATACCCGAGGCACCACGCCGCCGCCGAGACCCAAAACCAGTATGGCGGAAGGTTTCGGGCAAAAAACGAGGCTGAAGAGCAGGTAACGGTTAAATTCGAGGTGGGGTTTTAGCGGTTGTTTGATATTTATTTCCGACTGGATGATATCTTCCGGGCTGTACAGGGTGACATAGGACCCTTTTTGTGTTACGGTGATATCGTTATAGCGGCTCTTTTTTTGATAAAGAATTTTTTCCTGGTTGAAAGGGCTCATGGTACCGGCATCATTGTACCATGTTGACGTCCCGGGTCAAGTGCCTAAAGATAAATTCCCACATCGCAAATGTAGCGTCACACTTAAAATGAAGGAAAAATAAAAGTTTTGATCAAACTTTTTCAACCCCGCAGCGCGGGGAACCGATAAGGGATACCCAAGCAATAAGGAATTATTGAATATCCCTACAACATTTGGTGTCCGCTATTCGTCACTCGATATTTTTTTTAGTTTAGCCCCGGCCTCGTCCCCTGTCCACGTGGTGGGCTCACCGAAGGTAAATAGTCATGCGAAGCGTGATGAAACCCCACTACTCATCACTTTCAATAACTGCTGTTAAAGAAAATTTACCCAGAATATTATGACTTATGAGCCAGAATCATTTAAAACTTTGTATACGGTTGCTTTCTTAGGTAATTCTTTTTTACTGTATCTCGTTTTAATCGTAACCGATTGCCCTTGCGTTGCCACTTCAACACCCTGCTGATCAACCTGCATGGATTGAATCTCTTCCTCTAAATAAACGCTATTGATGAAATATCCAATGCGTTGACCTTTATTGATATTATCATTTGAAATTTTTATTTCAATTACTCCCAGCTTTTCCCAGTAATGTGTTATACTTCCGATAGGTTTATAATGTGCGGGTACCCTGGGCATTCTGCCTTTTTGATAAAAGAGTTCTCGGATGGCTTTCGGGTTCCATTTCCATTTGATCATCCCTCTAATTAGTAGGAATAAATCCCAGGTAGTTAAAATGGTAATATCACGATCTTCTGCGTCTTCTTTCTGCTGTTTGGAGAATACATTTTCATTCTCTCTTTCAAGTCCGTGAACGTTACGCAGATGGTTTATTATCGATACTCCACGAATATCGGTTCTATCCCACTCTTTCATTCTCCTGGATATATATTTTTCAACTTGATTAGTTTCTATCTCTTTTGGGAGACCTGATAATCCCTTTATTTCGATTAATAATGCAGGAGAATCATCAAGAATTTGAAGGTCTTCTTGTTTTGGCACTTTTTTAGCTTTATTTTTGATTTCCTCATCGACATCTCGAACTTGCTCGAATCCGATAAATTCAAGACAGGTTTTAACATCCCTGACAAGCTCATCACTCCATCCGGTAATAATCCTATGGAGAAATCCAAACTTCCCCCTTTCTTCGGCTATTTTAATGTCGAGCTCTTTGATCTCTTTTTCTACTCTTTTCCGTGCTTCTACTTTTTGTCCTTTAAGATTGAGCACTGACTCAAGTTCATACTCATCTCTTTCCACCCATCGAGCCCCTTCTACATGAGGGAAAAGATGGGGAGATATTTCAGGAAGAACCTCCTTCAATAAAGTGGGTATTACCTCAGATTTATTTTCTGTTTGAGGCAAAATTATAATGCGTTCCTTCAGGTGATTACCTTCTGAATCTTTCGGAATAATTACTCCGGCAACATCATCTCCGTATTTGCTTTCTAAAATAGGAAGCCACATGAAATCTGATTCTCGGAATGACCTAAAAATGGCATCATATTCACAATTTTTTATTTCCTGTTTAAGAAACTGAAAAAGTGGATGATCATTACTATAATCTGGTAAGCTAATCTCTTCGCCAAAATCTTCTTTGACCTTAATGTTTTCTGGATTAAGAATCGAAAGAAATGACCAGTTATCGTATTTCAGTTTTTTGTTAACCGATAGTCTACCATATTCACTTTTGCCCCATACTATGTCTTGATTTAAACGTGATTTAGCAAAAATGACAAATAATCCACCATGTTCCAAAATACGGTCGAAATGCTTTTGAACATATAACATAAATTTTGGTCTTGGATCAATCACACCAATATCGCATTTTACCCACCAATTTTCTACTCCAAGGGGAACATCTTTTTTCCCTTCCGGTTCGTTGAGTGTTTCAGGTGGTTTAAGGTCGATTATGATGATTTCTTGTTCAGTAAAGTTTGGCAGAGAAGGTTCAGCAATTAAAGGTTTGTATCCGCTGCTTAGTTCTACTTTATAGGGTGAACCAAACGTACCCGAATGAGTGTTAAATCCGGCAGACCGAACATTTTGAAGGGCCTTCTCAGGTAAATCGATTAATAGAATTTTCGGCTTATTGTATTTGGGCTTAAATTCTTTCGTAACCGCTTCTTTCTCTTTGGTTTCTTCTTTCTTCTCTTTATTTATCTTTTTCTTAAACGGCACGGTCTTTCCCTAATAAACGTATTTTTTTATATTTATTTTTACTCACCTGAATTTTCTATAATCTTTTTTAAGTCGGAAGAAAGACGAAAATTTATTCTATTTTCCATCTTTTGAATTTCATCCATCACGGAGCCAGATAATAATCCCTTTTCTTTCGCAAGGAGAAGCATGCCCACAGTGCCTATTATTTTTAATCCTAAATTTCTTGCCGCTTTCCTTGCTTCTTTATCATCTAACAAAATAAAATCCGTCTTCTTTTCAAGAGCCAGGGTAATGGCTTCGCTTTCTCCTAAGTCAAGGTTTAAATATAAGCTGCTGCATAAATCGATATTGGTGATTTTTTTTACTATAATCCATTGTTCTAATTTAAACCCTCTTTGCTCGATTTCTAATTCATTGAAAACTTCTTCCGGGATAAGGATGTGGGAAAAAATTTCGTGCAAAAGATGAATTTTTTCCACAGATTCCAGCGCTATCAAAACAGAGGTGTCACATACGGCACTCAATTTCACATACCCTCTATTGTCTTTAAATCTTCTTCCAACTCCTCTTTATCGAAGTTTATAGAAATTCCCTCTTCTTTCAGAATATAGAAAAAATCCGACCTACCCACACCAATCAATTCTCTTGCTTTTCCCATACCGAGAATTCCCTTCTCGTATAGTTTCAGGGCCAGGAGTTTTTTTAGTTCTCTTTCTCTTCCTTTAACCGGAATTCTTAACGCTTCTTCGACTTTTTCAGGTATTGTTATTACCATTTTTTTCTCCGGTATTAAGATAGCAGTATTTACTAAAAAAATCAACCGTTCATAAAAAAATCTTCTGTCAAAGGAAATCTTTTTTCATTCCAGGCACTCTAATATTTACGTATGTTATTTTTTTCCGATGTCGAGGCGGCAGCCGAGGCTGAACATCCCGGCTTTCATGGGAAATCCCGGTTCGGAAAAATAGGCTTTATCAAAAATATTCTCCGCCTTAAGGTACAGGATAATCCCGGCAAATCTCTTTTCTAAGCAGGCATTCAACAACGAATAGGCGGGGATCTCTACAATATCGAAGGGCGGATTCTTCCCCATTTTAGCCTGGGAAGAAGATACTGCCGCGCCCCACAGGGTCAACGAGAATCCCTTGATTTCACCGATAATTACGAAAGCGCTGAACTGGGATTCGGGAGTATAATCTAAGGGCAGGTCGTCATCCTGGTCCACGGCTTTCAGAAAGGTATAATTTAAACTGAAATCAAAAACTCCCACCTGCTTGCCGAGCTCCAATTCCAGGCCGTAGATGTTGGCACTGCCGATGTTCTGATAGTTGCGGTAACCGTCTAAACCGCGGTAGGACTGGACCATATCGAAGATGCGATGGTAGAAAAGGGCTCCACCAAATCTTATACGCTTCATATAAGTAAAACCGATTTCAAAATTGTTCCCCACTTCCGACGTCAGTTCCGGATTCCCCGATTTGGTGCTGTAGAGAGACCTCATGGAGGGGAACCGGGATTTCCGGGCAAAGGAGAGATGGAAATCCAGCCAATCTTGAGGCGTATACTTGATCCCGAAGATGGGATTGACCCGGGTCTCGGTGGTATCGTCATTCTTGACTAAGTAGTCGATACTGGCCCCACCTGAGATTTTCCATGTCCTGGAAATAGTAATATGATCCTCGATGGCAGCGGAATAGATTTCCCGGTCGTAGCTTTCCCACTCCTCGCCGGTGTCTCCCTGCTGCCGCACCTTGATGCTGCTGACATTCAAGCTGAATTTCAATTCCTGGTTCCGGCCTAAGGGATATTCACCTAACATGAATGCGCCTATTGCATTATTCTTGTAGGTTGAAATCCACTGCAAGTCGGCAAAGTCGTCCGAATTATAAGCATCCAGTACGTTATAGTGGTACACGTAATAGCTGCGTACCTTGATAAGTCCTTTGCGCAGGAAGGAAAAAAAACCGCCTACATTCACCTGCCAGCGGTTCCAGTCTTCGAAACGCCAGTAGCGGGCTTTGGAAAATTCCGTGGCCGCCGGGATACCGTAATCGGCCGTATGGTACAACACCTGGGCCATAAATTCGCTTTTTTTCGTGGGATAGAAATATAACTTACCGGAGATATTGAAGCGGTGGTAATCGCTGTTGTCCCGCTTAACCCGCTCACCCTCCCGGTGATAATCGAACCCGCCGGATTGATCTAAGGTTATATTGCTGAAAAAAGCAAACTTATCCACGGTATAGCCGCCGGAACCGGAAAGGAAGTAGGTGGAATTTTCCGATGCGTCGGCATTCAGGGAGAGAAAGGGCTGGTTCGGCCGTTCACTGAGAATATTAATCACCCCACCTAAGGAGTTTGGCCCGTAAAGCACCGAATTGCTGCCCTTAATAATCTTGACATTCTCGATGCCCGCGGCTGTAAAACTTTTCAGATCAAAGCTGTTGAAATAGGGTTCATAGATGGGGATACCGTCATACATCAAGGCGATACGGTTGCTGGACAGCCCCCTGATTTGCACGCTGGCCTCGTTTTTGGATCCCTCGGTGACGTAGACCCCGGAAGCCTGGTTAACGATATTGTTGAGCGTTTTAGGAACTGCTTTTTCGATTTTTTTCTTACCGATTAATGATACGGTAGAAATAGGCTGCTGGGCCGGGATTTTTCCGGTAACCTGGATTTCTTCGATGACGGGTTTCAATTCTTCTTTCCCCTGCTCTTTTTTATCTTCTTTTTTTTCTGCCCACAGGCAAAAGCAGGTCAAGGAAAGGATGATAGCGAGTAGTGAAAT
Organism: Candidatus Aminicenantota bacterium; assembly: GCA_023137075.1. Lineage (GTDB taxonomy): Bacteria > Acidobacteriota > Aminicenantia > UBA2199 > UBA2199 > JAGLQA01. Next base: position 20,968 of record JAGLQA010000095.1, on the reverse strand, counting down.
TCTTTTGTAAATTGCTTTTATATTATTCATTTAAGCCTCCTTTGCAAACACGGCAGGCAGGATCGTTTCCAGTCCAGCCCTATCGGTCAAAGGACATAGCCTGAGGCGTTAGCACCTTTGACTCGGAGGAAAAGAGGACGAATTCTATCATATTCACCCTTAAAAGTAAAGCGCCGGACCTCCAAAATTAGAATTGCTGCTAACCGGCAGGAAAAATTGCCGTATCGGTGGATGCATGATATAATGGGTGGTAGTGACAAAACCATTCGGATTAATGGTTTATTAAACATGCGAAAATGTGATTTAGGAGCCAGTCATGCTTGAGAAAGAACTTGAAATCGGTAAAAAAGCGGTTATCAAAGCCATGCGAATAACTGCCGCGGTCCAGCGGAGCCTATCAAAAAAGGATGCCATAACAAAAGCGGACAGAAGCCCGGTGACGATTGCCGACTTTGCATCCCAGGCTGTTATCTGTCGAATCCTGAAAAACGCCTTCCCCGGGCTGCCAATCGTTGCGGAAGAGAATTCCGATGTGCTGAAAAAACCGGAAAATGAAGCCATCCTACGGAGAATTCTTCAATACCTGGAGCGAGACGATGATATAAACAAAATCGTAAAAGAGGATAATCTTTTCGAGAGTATTGACTTAGGCTGCGGCGTCCCGGATGATAAAATCTTCTGGACCTTAGATCCCATTGACGGGACAAAGGGGTTCTTGCGGGGGGAACAATATGCCATCGCCCTGGCATTGATTGTTAAAGGCACTGTACAGTTGGGGATATTGGGATGTCCCAACCTACGAATCGAAGGCAGTTCACCCGATCTCGGGTGCTTGATTTTTGCCGTCAGGGGAGAGGGCGCCCGGATATTGAATTTAGATAAAAATGAAGCAGAGAAAATACGGGTGTCTTCAATCTCGCAGCCGGAGAAGATGCGTTTTGTCCAGAGTTACGAATCGGCTCACGGCAATCTTGATTTGCAACTGGAAATCGTCAGGATTCTTGAGATGGATAGAGACCCGGTGCAGGTGGATAGCCAGGTAAAATACGGATTTGTATCTGCCGGCAACGCGGAAATTTACCTGCGTATCCCCAATCCAAAAACGCCTGATTATAAAGAGAAAATCTGGGACCATGCCGCCGGAAGTATTATTGTTGAAGAAGCGGGAGGCAGAGTCAGTGATATTTTTGGGAAGAAACTCGATTTTTCCGTGGGCAAAACCTTGAGAAACAACACCGGGATATTTGTGTCCATTCCTTCGGTTCACAAACGGATCCTGGAGATTATAGAGAATTTAGGATTAAAGTCCCGATGAAGTTGTACACTTCAAAAAGTAGCAATATCCACTTTCTTATTGAAATAATAAAAGATTTGTTATAAGATTATATCTGAGTATTAGAGATACCTGAAAAGGCACTCATTATGCTCATAAAATAGGAGGTTATGTTGAAAACCATTAATTGTGAAGCTGAATTACTGCCGGATGGCCATCTTGTATTACCTCCTGATGTAGCGAAACAGATAAAAGTCAGATCGAATAAAAGCACTAAAAGGAGAATCATTATTTTTGCCGATGAACCCCGGCCCCACAGTCTGAGCCGGTTCTGCGGCAAATGGCAAGATGATCGTGATGCTGATGAGATTATCGCTGAAATCAGGTCAGATAGAGAAAAAAATATCCGTTCTGATGAAATCTACCTTTAAAAATGGATAAGAATTATCTTTTAGACTCAGATATTGTTATCTATTGGCTAAAAAACAAATATCCTAAAATTAATAAAAGAATAAAGAGGGTTGAGAATCTTAAGATCGAGAATTGGAGTCGTTAAGGTCTGACCGGGAAATCAAATAAGGGAAATATGTATAAAAAAGAGAAAATATGAGGATTAAAAAATTGCAAAGCAACATTCGCACACTCGCACCCACCGTCCCCAATTTCCCAATTTCCAGTACAATTTAGATGTTGATTCAAATATGCTAACGAAATATTTGAAGGAGGAAAAATGAAAAAGTTTTTTTTATTTATCGTAGTATTATTTTTTTGCGTCAATCTTTGTTTATCAGAAGACATATCGGATGATTTAAAAAAGGAACAAATGGGTAGTTTTATGGGAATCAAATGGGGCATGGTACTAAAAGGTTTTAGAGCATATATTAATGAAAAAACGGGTTTAAATCCTGAAAGGAAGAAAGGAGCATCAAGGGAATTAGATGAATTGTATGCTATGCGGAAATATACATTAAATAATTTTTTAATCCTTGATTTTTATGTCGATATTGTTTTTTTATTTAAGAACACTCCCGAAAGACTTGAACAGCTTAGAGCTAAATACAAAAAAGAATGGCGGGTAAGATTAAAATTAGATCACTCAAAAAATCTTTTCCTTAATTCTGTGTTCATCAATTGTACTCCCAATCACTTCGAGGAGCTTTTCTTCATTTTCAAAATAAAATATGGAGAACCAACAAGTTATAATGAGACAGAAATACAAAATCGAATGGGTGCAAAATTTATACAGAAAGAAGCAAGATGGATAAATGAAAAATTGAAACGAAAAATAGTTATGGAAAAATACGCAAATTCTATAAATGAAAGCTCGATTTATTTTTTACCGCATGACAAAGATTATATAAAAAAAAGGATGGAATATTTAAAAGCAGCGGCAAACCGGTTTTGATGTTTGGTCGATTGCGAAAGTACAAAAATTTTACTGGAGTACATCGAGTTATAAAAAGGTACTTTGAGTACAAAACGTACAGTACGGAAAACGTACAACATTATTACCCGGAAAAGTAAAATGTATTCAAAGGTTGATACACTGGAATCAAGTTTGATATGGGCTGACATCAATCTGATATACTACAATCAAAAGTTGATAAACGTAATCAAAATTTGACAACATTCGATCAAAGTTTAACGGTGACATGTTAAAAAAATCAAAACTTGTCAACATATGTCAAAATTTGACAACAGAAATCACGACTAAATAACGGACTGTCTTAAAAAAATAGGATGTCTCAATTTATACAAAAAATAGCATATTCATTGTTGGAAGGATTGAAAAAATCGCTAAAATGTGAGATTATATAATTGTAAAAAAAGAGGAGGAAACATGAGTAGTGAGCTATCAGAAAGTATCAAAGAAAACTTTGGGGAAAAAAGTAATGAGGATTTAGCTATCATTGTAAAAGATAATAACCTTGAAGAATGGTCTGAGGATGCCATACAGATTGCAAAAAATATCCTTGGTGAGAGGAACGTAGATATTGATAAATGCTATAATAACAAAATTGAATTTGAGCAGAAAAGAGAAAAGCTTGAAAAGAAAAGCAATGAAGAGCTAATTTTGATTGTAAAAGATAATAACCTGGATGAACGGTCTGAGGATACCATACAGATTACAAAAGCAATCCTTCAAGACAGAGATATTGATTTAGATAATTATGATAGTAAAAATGAGAAGAAAAAAGAAATCGAAATAAGAGAGAGTAAAATAGAATTAGAGAAAGATGAGAGAAACACAAGAAGGAAGATATATGAATACAAGATAGTAGAACAAAAGGCAAAATCTATTCTAACAGGCAATTTGAAATCAGATACTCTTGAAAAAATATTAAATCAACATGCAAGTGAGGGTTGGTTATTAGATAAGATCGTAGATTCTGATACTACCTCTTTGTTTGGCGGTAAAGATATGTTTATGATTATTTTTCGTAGAGAAAAAGTATTTTAAAAGAGGTTTCCGGGATGTGTCAATTCCCACGTATAAAAATCAATAATACCATCTTTCTTAGGTGTGCTTTTTTTAGAGTCCCTAAAAAAGAGGATAACCAGAAATCCAACGAGTTAACAAAATTTAACATTTGAGCACGCCCTTTTTTTTAAGTCAGAAAACGAATCAGGACAGCGCTCCTTTTTATTACCCCCGGAAACGACTACAATCATTTTTTTAATTGCGTCCAAAAAGTAATCACACTTTTAAAAATGTTAGCAAATGCTATTTTATTTACTTTCTTCTTCCTTATTTGATTCTTTTTTTTCGGGCTTCTTTGTACTGATTAATTGAGTAATTATATGAGGTACAGCTGAACCTCCTGCAAGAATTCCAGCGACAGTAAAGGCTCCTTTAAAAACACATATAACCGCCGCAATGATACTCGTTAAAGCAACAAGAACACCAAAAACTTGCCCTCTAAGAGTTTTTTTATTTTGCTTGTCAATAAATTTTTTTTCACTATCAATTTGATGCTGAATGGTTAGAATAGTTGAATCACATATTTCTTTTGCGAAACCAGTATAAACTTTATTATACTTCTCTAAATAGTTTGGTGGTAAAAACGGAGTATTGATTTTTTGAATTACGCTTTCAATTCCAATTTGAGAAAATTCATCCTTTTCTAAATCAATGTCTTCTGTAGTACTTTTCTCAATTTTCTTATCTTCTGACTTCTTCAATTTTTTTGATTTCTTCATCAATTCCTTTTAAGGCATTCCTAAAATATTTATGAATTGCCTCATTTCTCCTTTTTACAGAAATGATAGATTGCAATTCCTCCCAATTCATACTATTCATTCCAAAAATATCAAGCGAACTTGCAAATCCATTCAAGAAAGCAAATTTTGGATACCACTTTTTGAAGCTACCCATTTTATTCGGCCTCCTATTTCCTTCTATAAGATAAGTAACATAAAAAAAGGAAAAAATCAAGGAAAATAAAATTTTTATGTGAAAATCGATTAGATTATGGATGGTAAGATATTTCAAGATATGGGGGATTACAGGGAATTATGGTTTTTGGGTAAAAAAAATGATCCCTGAAGGAATCGAACCTTCAACCTATTGATTAAGAGTCAATTGCTCTGCCAATTGAGCTAAGGGACCATTTCAGCTCACAGCCCATAAAATATCATAATCCGCCCTACCTGTCAACCCCAAATTCGGCAAATGCCGGTCAATTCCCGGACGGGCAAGCGAACCATGAACTGCCGCGGGGCGCATTTTACTGAACTGAATAATTGCCCAAATTTGCCGGCATTCGCGGGCAGGCCCGGGCTCATCCCTGACAAAAATTAAAAATTCCCGCAATTTTTTTTTGCTTTAGATATTGAATCCTACTGCAATATGTGTATAATAATGCGTAGTTGTTAAATTTAGAATCAGGAGGACCTTATAACATGTCAAAAAAGTATAATTTTTATGCCGGACCGGCAATTCTCCCCCATGAAGTAATGAAGAAAGCCCAGGACGAACTTCTGGATTATAAAGGCATCGGGCTTTCTATTATGGAAATCAGCCACCGCTCAAAAGATTTCGATGAGGTAATGGTGGCTGCGGAAACCAAAATCCGGGCTTTGCTCGGAGTACCGGAAAACTACTCGGTGTTGTTCCTGCAAGGCGGGGCAACCACACAATTCGGTATGATCCCGATGAACCTGCTTAAAGACGGAAAAGCCGATTACGTTAATACCGGCGCCTGGGCCAAAAAAGCAATTAAAGAAGCCAAACTCTTCGGAACGGTCAATATCGCCGGCAGCTCCGAAGATAGTAATTTTTCTTACATACCGAAAAACCTCAACCTCTCTTCCGATGCAGCATACTTGCATGTCATCTCGAATGAAACGATTGGCGGAATCCAATGGCAGAACTTCCCGGATACGGGCAGTGTGCCGTTAATTGCCGATATGTCTTCGGATATTTTCAGCCGGGAATTGGATATTTCAAAGTTCGGCCTGATTTATGCCGGCGCGCAAAAGAATATGGGGCCCGCGGGCGTTACCCTGGTCATTATCAGGAATGATCTTGTCGAAAACAGTGCGGACAACCTCACATCCATGCTGAGTTATAAAGTACAGGTGGAAAAGAAATCCGTCTTGAATACCCCACCCTGTTTTGCGATTTACATTGTCAAACTGGTTATGGAATGGCTCGAACAGAACGGCGGAATCTCAGCCATAGAGGCCACCAATAAAGAAAAGGCAAAACTTCTGTATGAAGCCATTGACAACTATCCTATGTACAAAGGAACCGCAAATGTTGAAGACCGTTCAAAGATGAACGTCACATTCAGGTTGACTTCCGAGGAATTGGCAAGTAAATTTATTAAAGAGGCAACCGCGACCGGGCTTATCGGTTTAAAAGGGCACCGCAGTGTCGGTGGCTGCAGGGCTTCCATATACAACGCCATGCCTGTTACAGGAGTAAAAGAACTAGTTAAATTTATGGAAAAGTTCGAGCAAGAGAACGGATAGTTCTTGACAGATTGGCAAAATTCTGATAATCTTAACTCTTATAGAGGTCTTTGTAAATCTATACCGGAGGATTATTTGCTTATAAAGGAGTTGTTGTTTTGAGAAAATTTTCGATAGGGAGAGTCTTGATTGATACGAATATTATTGGCAGATAAATTGAACTTAAGGGTCGTCGAACTTCTGAGGGAGATCCCTGAGTTTGATATCGTAGAAAAAATCTCCCTGAAACCGGATAAATTGAAAGAAGAGATCCGCAACCACGATGCAGCTGTTGTCAGGAGCGCGGTAAAGTTAACATCCGACATCCTTGAACACGCTCAAAATTTGAAGATTATTGTCAGGGCCGGTATCGGACTCGATAATGTGGATGTGGCGTATGCCGGATCGCGAAATATTGAAGTCCGCAACACCCCTTTTGCCACCTCGATTACGGTTGCGGAATATACCCTGGCCCACATGCTGGGAATTTGCCGATTTATCGGCCCCGCTTACAAAAGCATGAAGGAGCATAAGTGGGAAAAAGGCATCCTCTCGAAAGGCATGGAACTTTATGGAAAAACCGCCGGGATTATCGGTTTCGGCAGGATTGGAAGAGAGGTGGCAAAAAGAGAACTTGCCATGGGAATGAAAGTCGTCTATTTCGACACTATCGACATTGAAACCGATATCGAAGTCAGGCAAGTTACCCTCGATGAATTATTGACGATATCGGATTTTATTTCGATACATCTCCCCTTAACGGAATCAACTGAAAATTTAATATCCGGCAGTGAATTCGATAAAATGAAAAAAAATGTAGTCTTGATCAATGTCGCGCGCGGCGGAGTGGTCGATGAAACGGCTTTATTAACAGCAGTTCAGGAAGATAAGATAAAGGCAGTGGCAATCGATGTGTACGAGAAAGAACCACCCGTGAATTTTAAGTTAATCGATAATGAGAAAGTTTTTCCCGCACCTCATCTTGGCGCATCAACTATTGAAGGCCAGGAAAGGGCAGGTCTTAATGTGATTTCAATATTAAAAGATTTTTTTACTGTTTAAATCCATTTTATAACGAATAAGAAAAATGATAACGATTATAGGTAATACATTAAACTCGAACAACAAAAAAATCCTGGATAAGATGAATAAAATGGATTTTGAATTTGTTAAACGGGAGGTTCTTGCCCAGATTGCCGATGGAGCTGAATTTATCGAACTTAATGCGTATTCCCTGATGAACAACGAGATGCCTTTTCTGAAAGAAGCGGTCAAGATTATCGAAGGCTGCGGCGGGAAAGTTCTTGTTCGCAGCGGGAACGTGGATACCCTGATAGAGGTCGTAAAGATTGCCCGGAACGAAGTCGTGATTGGCAATATCGAGTACGACCTGGAAAAAATCGACCGCCTGCTCAATAGTACTCAAAGCATGAACGGTAAAGACGTCAAGATAGTGGCCCTGGTGAAAGAAAAGGGCAACAACAATGATTTTTCACCGGAAAAATCCTTGCTCATTGCCCAGATGTTCATCGATTATTTGATAGACCGGGGAGTAAAGAGAAGTAATATATTATTAGACCCGGTGCTCAGGCCATTGGAGGAAGATCTCCTGAACGGAAAATTATTTTTGAATACTCTCGAACTATTTAAACTCGACTTTCCCCAGGTAAAAACAATCGCGAACTTATCGGTATTGTCCCAGGGACTGCCGATGAGGTATTTAATCTCATCTCATTTTGTTTCTCTTGCCATCGAGAAGGGGCTCGATTATATTGTGCTGGATGTATTGGAAAAATCAATTATTGAATCTATCATTACCACCCTTACCATAATCGGGAAAGACAGAAATATGCAATCTTATTTGAGCTTCTGCAGAAGCAACAGGGAAGCAAGAAGAAGAGGTTGATTTTTTAGGGAGGAAGAAAATTACAGCAAACAAAATGAAAAATAAATTAAAACGACGAAGGCGGGTAAAAATTTCAAAGTTGATCAATATATCCTTTTTGCCGTCCATATTTACGATTCTCAGTCTTTTTTTAGGTTACTTAGCCCTGATGCAGATTATTAAAGGGAATTTCATAAATGCCGTCTATTTAATCATCGGCAGTGCCGTTTTAGACGGTTTTGACGGTACGGTGGCGCGTTTAACCAAAACCGAATCCAATTTCGGCGTACAATTGGATTCCCTGGTAGACGGTGTAACCTTTGGATTTGTGTGTGCTGTAATGATCTACATCTGGGGCTTTCAGAGCGAATACTCCCAGATGGGCAAAGTGATTGGTTTTGTTTTCCTAAGTTCCGGTATCATCAGACTGGCAAGATTCAATGTGCTAAAGGAAGTCAATGCCTTTCCACCTAATATTTTTATCGGGTTACCCATACCCTTAGCAGCCCTTTCGATCTGTTCCGTGGTGCTTCTTTTTAAAGACCCCCTTGTGGACAAAATAGACACCTACGGATTTGCGCTTTATATCATTCTTATCTCTTTTTTAATGATCTCAAATGTGAAATACCGGACGGTAAAAAAGATAAAATCAAAGTATGCGCTGATTATCCTCTTTTTTCTGGCAATTATAGTTGCATTTTTTGTAAACTTCCCTTCTTATACTATTCCTGCCGTGAGTTTCTTATACTTAATATCGCCTTTATTTTTCTATATCGGTGGAAAATTAAAAAAAGGGAAAGAAAACATTACCTTTGAAGTAGAAAGTATCCCCGACAGGAGAGGGGAATCGGAATCCTGAGAATCGCTTGTTACCAATGTTTTACCGGAATTATAAGACACAATCATGATTGATGAAAAAAGCCTGCTGTTCCATGTAAAGCCCTTTATACGCAGATTTTCCCTGGCTCTTTTTTGCTTGATAATGGTCGCTGTTTTCAGCGCCCTTTTCCCCCTCATCATTCAACCGGTAATGGATGAACTGTTTAATGCAGGAGGTGGTGAGGTAACCGGGAAATCCCGGTATATACCGGAGTTAATAAAAAACCTGTTACGGATCGATAAAGAAGCAATGCGCTTCGTCCTGCCCCAACTGCTGTTCCTATCCTTTCTCGGCAATGCCATCTTTTCGTTCTTTTCTCTTTATTTGATGAAAACCCTGGGCTTAAAAGTAGTGCGAAATATCCGGGATAGATTGTACCGGAACTTAGTCAATCAATCCATCGATTTTCTATCCAAAGCGAAAACCGGCGACCTGGTATCCCGCATCTCCAATGATATTGAAAAGATCAAATTTGCGGTTTCCGAAACTTTAGCCGTCTATGTGCGCGAAGCCTTTACCCTTGTGGCTCTATTATTAGTGGTGTTTTACCAGGATTGGAAGATGTCACTCTACTCCTTTGTTATTGTTCCGGTGGCGGCAGGGCTCATGTTTGCCTTCGGTAAAAAAGTAAAAAAAAGAGGCCTCCAATCCCAGGAGGCCATCGCCGAGCTTTCAAACTTTCTGACCGAAACCGTTACCGGGAATAAAATCGTAAAAGCATATAATATGGAAGAGTTCGAGATCGAAAAATTCGCGAAATTAAACCAAAATCATTATAAAATAAATTCGAAAATAGCGCTGCTTTACTCGCTGGCCGCCCCCATCATGCATATCATCGGCGGGTTGGTAGCCGCAATTATTATTACCCTCGGCACACAGCGGATTGCCTCCGGGAGTATGTCTCCGGGGCAATTTTTCTCCTTCCTGACCGCCCTTTTTTTAATGTACAACCCGCTGAAAAGACTCTCCCAGGCAAATAACGATTACCAGCAGGGAATCGCAGGGTTTGAGCGTATTCGCTATATTATAAATAATACAAACCCGATAAAGGATAAAGCCGATGCTGTCGAGATAAAAGATATTATAGGCAGAATCGAATTTGAAAGAGTTTCCTTTTCATACAGCAGCAATATCCCGGTCATTAAAGAGGTAAATTTTGCGGTTAATCCCGATGAGATGATCGCTTTAGTAGGCGCCAGCGGATCCGGTAAAACAACCTTAATGAACCTTTTAACCCGGTTCTATGAAGTGGAGGCCGGTCGAATATTAATAGACAACCGGGACATAAGGGATTTCACGATAAAATCCCTGCGAGATGCCATCGGCCTGGTAACCCAGGATGTGTTTCTATTTAACGACACGGTGCGGAACAATATTGCCTATGCTAGAAAGAACTATTCCCTGGAAGAAATCAAACAATCGGCTGAAATCGCCCGGGCCGCCGATTTTATCGGCCAACTGCCCCGGGGATACGACACCGTTGTCGGTGAAAGAGGGGTATTTCTTTCCAACGGGCAGCGGCAGCGGATATCCATTGCCCGGGCCATATTGAAAAAGCCGGAAGTGTTGATTTTTGATGAAGCCACCTCATCGTTGGATTCCGAATCCGAGAGACTCATCCAGGAAGCCATGGTTGATGTGATGAAAGGTCGAACAACCTTTGTTATTGCCCACCGCTTATCTACAATTATCGAGGCGGATAAAATACTGGTCATAAGCAAAGGTGAGATTAAGGAAAGCGGCAGCCACAGCCGGCTATTGAAGAAGCGGGGACTCTATTATTCGCTCTATAATTTGCAATTTCCTGAAATGGATATTATAATGTAACCATGAAAAGTATGACAGGTTTTGCGCAAGGTCGGACAGAATTTGACGATATTTCCATATACATTTCCTTTAAATCTTTAAATCACCGTTTTCTCGATGTTAGTTTTAAAGGTTCGGGCATTACGCCGAAGTCCGAAAAACTCCTGAAGGAGATCATAAAACATAAAATTACCAGGGGAAAAGTGGAAATTATTTTCAACCTTTTCGATTCCAGGAATAAGAGGTTTAACATTCAGTTTAACGAAAATCTACTGGTGGAAATCCTCGACAAATTACATCTCATAAGGGAGCGATATGGTGAAAGTATCGATCTGTCTCTCGATTTCTTATTGAAGATTCCCATGATATTCCATCTCGAATATGTTTCCGATAATTTTGAAGAAGCCGAGTGGAATAAAATGAAACGCTTCATAGAAAAGGTTTTTAAAGAATTCTTACATACTCGCGAAACGGAAGGCCGATACATATTGAAGGATCTATTCGCCAGTATCAAGACCATTGAAAATAATATTAAAGTATTCAAAAAAAATTCCGAGAACCTCACGCAAACTCTCTTTTTAAAGTACAAAGAGCGGATTGAAAAAATCCTGCTGGATTATGAAATGGATGAGAAGAGAATCTTGCAGGAAGCAGCCATCCTGGCTGATAAAAGTTGTATAAACGAGGAGATCAACCGTTTAGAAACCCACACCCGGAGATTGAAAGAAATGCTCAAAGATAAGAAGACGGAGATAAAAGGCCGGGAAGCCGATTTCTTAGCCCAGGAGATGCAGCGGGAGACCCACACCATCGCCTCGAAAACCGATTCCCGGGAGGTACTTCATACCATTTTAGAGACCAGGCGGGAGATAGAAAAAATAAAACAGCAAGTGCAAAATGTTGAATAAAATTAAATTGTTTAGGGACAGGTAAATAATTTGCATCATTAATGAGAAATTATATATATCGTTGATCAGGAGCAATTTATTGTCATACTTTGATTATTGCAGGCTGTGTTTTTTGCCGGCACGAAAGGCCGTTAGATTTGCCGATTTTATAAAATCAGTCGGCGATAGGGCCATCAGAGCCGAGAGCCAGACTTCTTCCGGGATATGATTAAAGGGTGCGATGGTTGACAGCAAGCCGAGAACCACCACGTTGGCCGTTCTGCCCGCCCGGTCGCCCAGATCATAGGCAATTCCATTTGCATCAATTTTGATAACCCGGTACCCTTCCAGCGTTTTTTCAACCGCTGTAAGATCGGGATAATCTTCCTTCCGGGCAGTGACCGGTAAGGCCGTGAAATTATTAAAAATGATCGTGCCGTCGGGTTTTAACAAATCTAAGAAACCCGGCCGTAAAACTTCGCTGACTTCCATGACGACTAAAAGGTCGGCCGAACGGGGTGCCAGCACAGGCGAAAAGACCTGGCCGCAGCTAAAGGTAGAAATAACCGGTCCGCCCAATTGCGCCATGCCGTGGGTATCGCCTTTGACAATATGAGTATCCGCATAAGGCGTTCTCATGGCAACCTCTGCGAGCACTTTTCCGAAGAACAGGTTGCCCTGGCCGCCGATTCCCCGGATGGCAAGCCGTAATGACCCGGGTAGATTTTCTGTTTTTATATCAACCGCCTGCTTTGCTTCCGCTTTCGGAAATTCCGGTTCCAGTGAAGCTGAAGGAGCCCCTTCTTCAAGGGGAACGATTGCCCCGAAGGGGCAGCGCTGCATGCAGACCTGGGTATTGGAACCGCAATCGACACACCGGTTGGTAAAATGGGGTGTGCCCTTTTCATCCGTTTCGATGCCGGGGCACATGTCGCACATGCCGCATTTTTTACATTTGTCATAGTCAAATCGCAGTTTTCGTGTTTTTTTGTTATTTTTTACCTGCCGGACACAGGGGCCTTCAAGGATTAAGGCTGAGAATTCCCCTTTTTCCGCCAGTTCCAGCGCCGTTATTAACTCTTTTTCAACCTGGCTGAGATTGTATGAATCAACCGTCACGGTTCGTTCGACTTCCGCTGCCACTGCCTTTCTCAAACTGAACTTATGGGGCTGCCCTTCTAAATTATTTTCGGAACTCGGGGCCGGTTGGCCGCCGGTCATGGCTGTGATGCGGTTATCTAAAATGATTTTAACTCCCGGGACGTTTCGAAACACCGCGTTTCGGGTTGAATCCAAACCGGAATGGCATTCGCAGGAATCGCCGATCACACTGATCGTCCGGTTAGCCATTTCCGGCTTTGACATCACGAAACCCTGTCTCATGGAATCTGCCGCTCCCATACAGCAAACGGTATCCAGGGCATTTAAAAAATATATCAGGGTGGAGCAGCCGATGTCGCCGAAGGCAGCAAAAATTTGTTTCTTTTTTTTCAATTTAGCGACGGTCAAAGCAAAGGCTTTGTAAGGGCAGCCCGGACAGATGGATGGGGGTCTCATGAGAGGCTTTATATCGATCTCTTTCTCGCTGCCCGTATAGTGAATGTCGATATGCTGCGACAAAAATTCCAGTACGGCTTCCGGCGACCAGTTTGTGATTGTACTGAATTCATCTTTCCCGGTAATATCGACACCCAATAACCGGATTTTTTCCTGAAGGAATTTATCGCCATCCTCAATGATAAACAGTTTCCCCTTTATTTTATCGGCAAAAGCTTTGATCCTTTCTCCGGGAATGGGATATGCGGCAGCCAGGGTGAGAATAGACGGTTGTTGGTCCAAATCGACCGATGTCAATGCCTCGCGAACAACGATGCTGCTTTCCCCGTTCGCGATGATTCCCCAATCCGCGGCACCGGGGATCTCCTCGACTAAGCTTGACGTTTCCATCCATTTTTGAATCGCCGGGATTCGTTCCTGGGTGGCCTTATTATAATTTGCCCTGGCAATGGCCGGCATCAACATCCATTGATGCAAATTTTCCGGTGTTTCTTTGGGCGTAATCGTTCTCGGTTCTTTTGTTATCACCAGTCCTTCCGAATGGGTCAGTATGCCGGAAGCCAGCACAACAACAGGTGTATTGAACGTCCTGCCGATATCCGCGGCGGTCCAGGCGATTTCGTACATCTCCTGGTGGTTACGCGGTTCCAGAACCGGCAGTCGGGCCGAGGCCAAGAAGTACCGGACGTCTATCACATGCTGGGTGCTGGACGGAACGTAATCGGTGGCGGCAAAGATGACCAGGGCGCCTGCAGCGGCGGTATAGAAAGCCGAAGTTGAGATGGCGTCTCCCGCCTGGAACACACCGGGAATTTTCATGGTGACCACCGTATCGTAACCGGCGATTGTGCGTCCCACGGCAACCCCGACGGCAACCGCTTCGTTGACCGACCAGCCCACCCGGATTCTATCCTGGACATGGGCCAGTGATTTATCGATAACTTCTGTACTGGGCGTACCCGGGTAGCCGTCTGCGGCGTGGTAACCGGCATGCACCACACCTAAGGCAAAGGCCGCATTTCCCTGCAGAATAAATTTACTGTTTTTTGGAGCTTCTACAATTTTTTTAAACATCGACATGATTCTTCATCACCTTTTATTTTATCCGGAAGTAATTTTTAAAAAAAACGTTGTAACTAAAATTGTTTCTCTTGATTATAACAAGTCTTTATATTGAAATGATTATTTATTCTCTTCTTGCTCTTGCTGCTACCTGGCTCCCGAGGTTTTATCGTCGATGTATTCCAACAACACACCGTTGGTCGCTTTGGGGTGTACAAAAGCAAATTCACAATCGCGGAATTTCCGGGCGCCGCCGATAAAGGGATATCCCTTGCCCTCCATCTCTTTTTTTGCTTCACGGGTGTTGTCCACATTGAAAGAGAGCAGCATGATGCCTTCGCCGCGCTTCTCGATGAATTTTGCCACATCGCCGTCCGGGGTGGTGGATTCCATCAATTCAAAACCCACTTCACCGAGATAATAACGGGCTACCTTGATTTTTTCCGGTTCGTCGATATACTCATCATCGGGTTTTTCCTTACCCAACATGGGCTCCCATTTTTTCCTGGCTTCATCTAAGTTTTTTACCGCAATGCAAATATGATCGACTCTATTTACTTTCATTTTTTAACCTCCTATTATTGGCGCTTTCTAAAAGCGTCAGGTTCACTCTTTTGGGAACAATGCATCCAACCTATTCGGGATGCCCCTCGCCGTCATATCCACGCGACACGCCTACCGTCCAATTACCGGGAGTAGGCCGGTCTACCCGGGGAGATATATAGCTCTCATGAATATCCTCAACCGCCCGGTTGGGCAGGCGGAAATGTATGGCATGAAGCGGGCAGACTTCGGCGCAGATACCGCACTCCTCGCACAAATCGACCAGGATTGCCGCTTTATTTTTTATCAGGCCCATGATATGGGCGGGACAGCGTTTGACACAAACGCCGCAGCCGTCGCATTTAAACACATCTACTTTCGGTATCATATTTTATCCTCCTATAACCTCATACCCATCTTGTAACCGTCTAAGATGGCGGAATTACCTCGCCGGGTAATTATGGCGTCGCCAATGGTGTACACGCCCTTTTTGGCTTTGCTAAGCGTGTTTACCGGGTGCATATCCGCCAGTATAACCGTGTCGGCTTCGATCAATTGCTCGCCTTCCGGGGTTTCAACCTGAATGCCTTTGCCGGTGATTTCTTTTGGTGTGGCGAAAGCGATCCGGTTGACATTCCCTTGCTTGAGCTTCTTCATATAACGCCAGATGTAGCTGGGATTCACATCGGCCCCGGGCTTCTTACCGGTGTGGACTAAGGATATCTCACAATCGCCTTTCTCAATGAGATACATGGCCGTTGAAATGGCGACTCCACCGGAACCGAGGATAGCCACGCGCTTGCCGTATTCGACTTTACCGTCCATCACATCTAAGCAGGAGACCACATTTTTTCCGTCTGCCCCGGGAAGCTCGCTCTTCGGGCCGGCCCCGATGGCAACGATGATGTAATCGGCATCGCTGTTTTTAATATCTTCTTCCGTGACGGTTTTTTCCGTTTGGAAGGTTACCTTACCCCGGTCACAATAACTTTTCAGGTAGTCGGTGAGGCGCATGAATTCTTCGTCGCCATGGGGGCCCTTGGCGGCTGTGGCTGCCTGGCCGCCTACCCGGTCGCTCTTCTCAGTGACCGTTACCTTGTGCCCTTTTTCGGCGGCTATTCCGGCTGCTTGCATCCCGGCGATCCCGGCGCCGATGATCCATACCTTCTTCGGATGCCCTGTTTTGGGGAATCCGTAAAAACCCCATTCCGGTTCGGATTCGTGGCCTAAAGAAGGCCGGACCATGCAGTTTAACTCGGCATCGCGGAACAGCCTGGCCAGGCAGAGGTTGCAGGCCATACAGGGGATAATCTCGTCCTGCCGGCCTTCCAGGATTTTATTCGGCAGGAAGGGATCGGCCATCATAGGACGGCACATTTCCCAGAAGTCCAACTCGCCTTTCGATATGGCCTCTTCCGGGTATTCGGGTAAGAACAGCCGGTAGGCCATCGAGACTTTTGTTTCCGGTTTGAGCGCTTCACGCACCCGTTTTGCTAAATAGAGCCACTGTCCCATGCGGCAGTCCCGGGAAATTACCGAGATGGATGATTCCTGCCAGCCGGCAGTTACCGACAAGCAGTCCGCGCCGGCTTTTTCGGCCAGCTTAATCACTTCCAGCGATTCTTCGGGTTTATTACCACCGCGGTCACTGAGGAGTTCATCGGCGCAGAGACGAATGATAACCGGGTAATCGGGACCGATTTCCTTGCGTATACCGCTGACAATATCGGTCATAAACCTGGCTCTTCCTTCTACCGATCCGCCGTACTCGTCGGTACGCAAATTGGTATAGCTGGAAACAAAATTGGATATCAGGTAACCGACAATACCTGAGATTTCCACCGCGTCAAAACCGGCTTCAATGCAGCGCCGCGCGCCCTGGATATGCTCTGCGATTGCGGTTTTGATTTGGTCTATCGTCATTTCCACGGGTTCCCGGAACCGGGGGATG
The DNA here is from genome assembly GCA_023137075.1 of Candidatus Aminicenantota bacterium. GTDB lineage: Bacteria > Acidobacteriota > Aminicenantia > UBA2199 > UBA2199 > JAGLQA01. Next base: position 4,168 of record JAGLQA010000095.1, on the reverse strand, counting down.
CGCTGCTTAACTCCGGATGGTCCGACCGTGTATTCCAGGTTGATGCCGCCCACCCGGCCGCAGTGCATCAACTGCAGTACTCCTTTGGAGTCGTGTTTATGGATCGCGTCGGCTATCTTTTTTAACCCGGGGATGAACTTGTCATCCCAGATGCCCATCATGCCGACGTATCCCTGGCCTTCACCACGGGGGTCCGTGTAAGCGCCTTGTGTGGTGACCATGCCGGCTCCGCCTCGAGCCTGGGCTTCCATATATTCCACTTCCTTGTCTGCGACAAAACCGTCACCATAATTAAAATTTGTCTCGGTGGACGCATACTTAATGCGGTTTTTTACCTCCATTTTTCCGATATTTCCCGGTTGGAAAATATGGGGGTATTTCTTTTCTCCAGGTTTCATTGGTTGTAATCCTCCTTATTCCCGGTTCGTCCTGGTCGGGAAACGTTAACTTTTAGTTTTATCTGATTTTTTATCATTTTACTTACCTTCGGCAACCAGGGGCGCTTCTGCGGGGCTCACGCTGTGTGGTTCACGGAATTCTCCGAATACATCTCTGAAAATCCCGGTCATTTCGCCAAGGGTGGCATAACTCCTGACAGCTTTCAAAATATAGGGCATCAGGTTCTCTTTTGTTTGCGCGGCTTTCTTCAACTCAGCCAAAGCTTCTTTTACTTTGCCGCTGTTCCGGCCGGCCTTTACTTCCAGCAGCCGTTTTTTCTGTTCCCCGGCCGCACCGGTATTATAGGGATGAAACTCGATTTCCCTATTCTCTTCATCTTTTGAAATATATTTATTGACGGCAATTTTTGTAATCTCACCGGATTGAATCTTTTTTTCATACAGATAAGCCTGGTACGAGACCTGTTCCTGGATATAGCCCGATTCTACCGCTTTTATCATACCGCCTTTCTCTTTGACCTCTTCCATATGCTCGACGATTTTCTTTTCTATTTCCTTGGTCAGCCATTCGATGTAATAGGAACCGGCTACGGGATCCGCCGTATCCGTCAACCCCATCTCGTCCGCCAATATCTGCATGGTCCGCAACGAAATCAATGCGGCTTTTTTAGACGGAATGGTGTAGGCTTCGTCATAGGAACAAAGGGCCATGGTTTGTGTACCGCTCAGGGCGGAGATTAAAGCATAGTAAGCCCCCCTGACGATATTATTCTCCGGCTCTTCGATGGTCAACCCACCGCCGCCGCCGCCGGCAATCATGCGCAGGGTCATGGAGCGGGGATTCGTCGCTCCGAAGTGTTCTTTGATGATTTTCGCCCACAATCTCCGGCCTGCCCTGAATTTGGCCACCTGTTCCCACAGGTTGCCGTGAATGTCGAAGTTAAAGGCAATCCGGCCGGCAAAGGCATCGATCTTCAATCCCCGCTCAAGGATATGCTCGATGTAGGCAATGGCGATCTCAAAGGCATAGGCCATCTCCTGGGCCGGGGTGGCGCCCGATTCCCGGATGTGGTAACCGCAGACACTGAAGGGATTAAATTTGGGAACATTTTCAGAACAGAATTCCACCATGTCACCGATCAGCCTGATCGACGGTTCCACCGGAAAGATCCAGGTTCCCCGGCCGATGTACTCTTTTAAAATATCGTTTTGCGTGGTGCCCCTCACCTGTTCTAGAGGGATACCGTGCTTCTCGGCTGCCACTAAATACATGGCCATCATTATCGAGGCCACCGGGTTGATCGTGAGCGATGTGCTGATTTTATCGATGGGGATACCGTCAAAGGCTTCTTCCATGTCTTTCAGCGTATCGATCGCCATTCCCACCCGGCCGACTTCTCCTTCTGCTCGCGGATCATCCGAATCCAGACCCAATTGGCTGGGCAGGTCAAAAGCAACGTTCAATGCGGTTTGCCCCTGGCCTAACAGCCACTTGAACCGCTTGTTCGTTTCAGCGGCGCCGGCAAACCCGGAATACTGGCGCATCGTCCAGGGGCGTTTCCGGTACATCAGGGGATGGATTCCCCTGGTGAAAGGATATTCGCCGGGTAGACCGATTTCTTTCTCAAAATCTATGTCTTTTATGTCTCCCGGGCCATACACGGGTTTTACCCGGATGCCCGATTCAAGAACAACTTCTTTAATTTCGTCCGCTTTCGGATTGCTCATTTTTAGTCTTTTACCCTCTCTTTAATAAACTTTACGATCTCTTCTAAGTTAGCGCCGGTGGGAAAGACCCCGTTAACGCCATAGCTTTTCAGGGCTTCGCTATCTCCCTGGGGAATGTTTCCGCCGATCAGGACCAATTTATCGTCGAGGCCTTTTTCCTTCAGCAGGCCCATCAATTTTTTGCTCAGCGGGAGATGGGCCCCGGAATAGATTGACATGCCGATCACATCGACCTTTTCGTCCGAAGCTGTTTTTACGATTTCGTCAACGGTATTATGAAGCCCGGTATATACCACGTCCATCCCGGCATCTTTCAGGGTGTGAATCACTACTTTTGCTCCCCTGTCATGCCCATCCAATCCGGGTTTTGCGATTAATACCTTGAGCTTTTTTTTGTTTGAACGTTTCTCATTCATATTTTTTTGTTCCTTAGAAAATATCTTATAAAAAAAAGCACAGGGTGTCAAGCCCCAAACCACCCTTTGTTTGTGCCATGGATTAACACGACGGTACACAGATTGCAAAAAAATCCATGCAATATCCAACTTAATTTTTTAACATACGAATCTATTTGTTTTCCCTAAGCCAGGATGATTTTTTCGATATAATTGAGGACCGAATCAATATCCGTTTCTGTGGAATGAAGAAGGTTCTCCGTGCTGCCGACATGTTTGTGGTGGGGGAATGTGCTGATGGCTTCCCAATGAGGAGCATTGTCCCAGCGGATTTTTAATTTCCCCTGGCTGTCCATCCAATGGTATGCATATTTTCGCTTGTTATTGCTGAATTTGTAATCCTTAATGATTAATTTAGATTTATCCGATAACCGAAGTACTACCTTTATTCTTAACTGGTTCTCGTCAAATTCATAGGCTTTTATCTCGATATTTTTTATTATTCCATTATATTTTTGTAGAATATTAAACACTGAGCAGCCTTTTTTTATTTTCTATGTTTTTTAAAGCGTGGTAGGCGAATTCCCAATCCATCAGGTCATCTTCAACTTCGAAATCCTCTTTGCCCGATTCCTTAATTTTTCTATCAAATTCTTCAAATTCACTTTTATATTTATCTTTGAACACGTTGTATTCGGTGCGATACTTCGATTCTTTTGTCAACAGCATCATAATAGCCTCGTTCTCGATAAAGGCGGCAATATCAGTGACCCCGGTACTATCAAAAACTTCTTTTAACTCGTCTTTTATAACAATTTCCATGATTACCTCCTCATTGCTTTAACATTATAGAATGTTTTCGTGATACAATTCCAATGCCTCTTTAAGATTTTTGACAGCCTTATCTATACTCTGTCCGAAGCTCGAGATATCCACATTCAGACATTGCGAGACAAAATATTTCCCCTCTTTATAAATAATGTATTTAAAATTTTTCATTTTGACCTCAGTTATAGGATATATAATATTTGCCGTGATGTCAACTTTTTTATCAAGTTTTGCGCCATCCGAGCTTTGTTTGTGCCACGGATGAACAAGGATTTTTGCCGGTTTGATAAAAAAACCTGTGGTTTTTAAATAAAAGTTTTTATTATGCTATTTTATTTGTTTTGCAGCTTTTGATACTGCGATGACCTCTTCAAAAAAGCGCAAGAAATTTCCACCTAATATTTTTTTTATATCTTCTTCCCGGTAACCTCTTTTAAGCAAGTGGTAGGTGATGAGCGGGAAACCACCGACATCTTCCAATCCTTGCGGAAAACTTCCGGCCCCGTCATAATCGGAACCCAATCCCACATTATCGACGCCTACAAGTTTGACAATGTGATCAATGTGGTCGATCAGAACATCAATCGGAGGAGCGGGGGGACCGTGTTTTTTCCACAGGGATAGAAGGGCATTCCAATATGCATTCCGGTTATCTTTATGTTTTTCTCTCAGTTGTTCCATTTGCGGTTTGAGTCTCCGTTCCACTGCCTCGGATCTTTTTTTGTATGTTTCATCTAAAAAAGCGGAATAAAAATTGATCTGGATGAGACCTTTTTTCCGGGCCAGGGCTTTAATCATATCGTCGCCCAGGTTGCGGGG
>JAGLQA010000094.1 GCA_023137075.1 Candidatus Aminicenantota bacterium | reverse complement strand
AAAAAAGTCTACCAGGAAAAATTCCCCTCTTGGGAGGGGTGGCGGCGACAGCCGTCGGGGTGGGTTTGTTTGCATCCACCGGCTGCGCTTGGGGAAAAGGATGACCGACGAAGGAAAAACGCAGTGGGGTTGATCAAAACTTTTGTTAATGCGTCATCTCAAGTGGGAAATAATCCTTGCTTAAACCAGACTCAGGTTCTCGTGGGCCAGGGTTAACAGGCCGTGAATGGGTACGCCAAAGGGGCAATTATCCTGACAGGCGCCGCTGCATGTCTCGCACAGGTTCGCTTTGGCCGCGGGTAAGGCCGCGTACTTCTCCATGGCGTATTTCTCCAATCCCTGGGCTTCAAAATAATGATTGTAGCGCATAATAGTGTTAACGGGCACGTTGTGGGGACAGGCGGATTCGCATACTCCGCAGGCATGACGGCAATAAAGCTTCCCGGGTCCGGCGGCAAATGCAGCTAATTTTTTGGCTTCCATGTTCGACAGGGTGGTTCCGGAGGCTTTCAAAAACTGCTCAATATCTTCAAAGGTGCGGGTGCGGGCTAAGACATTGGTTACCGCAGGGTGAGACAGACCGAAACGGGTGGAGGCAACACGGATCTCGGCGGGATCGGTGAGACCGTATTTTTTAATAAACCAGTCGCCTTTCTCCGCCGTCTCTTGCGCACTTTTCAGGTAATCCTGCATTCGTTTCAGCCTTTCCGGATCCTTCTCCTGCTTTAACCTGGCTTCCATCTGGTCTTTCCTGGACAGGTAATTCCCGACGGGGTTGGTTTTCATGAGCGTGACACCGATCTTTTTCTCTTTGGCTGCCTGCAGTACTTTTTCCGCCGCTTCCTTTTGGATGAAGTTATATACCAACAGCATAACCGCAAAACGACCATCCTGGGCTGCAGTTAGCAGAACTTTGTCCATCGGGTCCTGCTTGTCACTGCCGCGGCCCCGGATGCCGTGGCTGGATATCCCGGTGAAGCGCAGCTTGCCTTCACTTTTCAATTGCTTGCAGACCTGGTGAAAGGGCTCGTATTTTACCATCTCCGTGTTGGCTGGGTTGTGGGTCATCAGGCAGTCGATGTAATCGGCGCCCAATCGTTCCAGGCATTTCTTGGCCCTGTCAAGGATCGATTCTTTAGTTTCATTCTCTTTGATGTGCAGCTTGGTGGTGATAAATAAAGATTTACGGTCCCTGCCTTTAATGGCCTGGCCCATGCTGATTTCCGATTTGCCGCGGCTGTATGTTTCGGCGGTGTCTATGTAATTAACGCCTGCATCCAACATGGCTTTAATCACTTCCACATTGTCCACACCGCCTAAGGCGATATCCGATGCCTTAAAACCGGTTTGCCCTAAAGTGCGAAAAGCCTTGACTTCCGGCATTCCGGGTGGGGGCTCTTCAGCGGCTGTCAGTCCTGTACCCGGGCCGGCAATACCGGCTGCCATAACACCCAACGACGTGTTTCGTATAAAATCCCGGCGCTTGATACCTTTTTTCTTACTCATAATAACCTCCTTTAGTTTAAATCCACCTTTACTGAAATTTTTTATTCGATAAAGTAGTGTTTTGCTGCGGAAAGGCCTGCGTTTAATCCAGTACCTCCCGGATGGCGAGGTTGAGCTTTTTCGAGCTGTAGGGCTTCATGATGAAACCCTGCATGCCTAAATTACGCAGATGTTCCCGGTTTATCCCCTCATTGAACCCGGTACAAATAATGATGGGTATCTCCGGTTCGATTTTAATTACTTCGCGCGCCAATTGGATCCCCGTCATACCCGGCATGGTCAGGTCGGTAATAACCACATCGAAATCTTGCGGGCTGGAGCGAAAGGCTTCCAGGGCTTCCACGCCGTTGGCTTTCGAAACAACCCGGTAACCTAACCGTTCCAACATTCTTTTTACAATATTGAGGAGTACTTTCTCATCTTCTACCAGGAGTACATGCTCATCCCCACCGGTAGGATCGCCTTCCCTTTTTTCCTGCTCTATCCCGGCATCCTCCTGCAAAAGAGGAAGAAACAGGTGGAATGAGGTGCCTTTGCCCGGTTCGCTTTCCACCGATATTTCGCCGTCATGGTTTTTAACGATTCCTTTCACAACGGCCAATCCCATGCCGGTTCCTTCACCGCTTTTTTTAGTGGTAAAAAAAGGTTCGAAGATTCGTTCCTTTGTTTCCGGGGACATGCCGTGGCCGGTATCGCTTACCGTCAGTCTTAAGTAGGGAGAGGGGGGCAGCGGTTCTTCATATATGGCTTCCATGTCACGGTTGAGATCGGATAATTCGATCTTGAGCAGTCCGCCTTCTTCCATCATGGCCTGCGCCGCATTGGTGCATAGGTTCATCAAAACCTGGTGCAGCTGAGTCGGATCTGCCAGGACGATATATTCCGTTTTGCTCATATCCTGATGAATCTCTATGGTGGAGGGCAAAGAAGCACGCATCAGCTTGATAACTTCTTGAACAATAGATGTGATCTTTACCGGTCCTTTTTCTTTTTCGCCCCGCCGGCTGAATGTCAGAATCTGCTGTACCAGGTCTTTTGCCCGGAGTGAGGCTTTCAGGGCTTCTTTCAGGTTCTGCCTGATAACTGCCGGGCTGGTACGGCTGTCACGAGACAGCTCTATATACCCCATGATAATACTGAGTATATTGTTGAAATCATGGGCAATACCGCTGGCCAGCGTTCCGATGACTTCCATTTTCTGAGCCTGGCGCAGTTGTTTCTCCAATTGCCGCAGCTTTGAAATATCCTGCACGATTCCCTGGATTGCGGGCCTGCCGTGGTACATAACCGTGCAGGTAAGTGTTTCCACCTCGAATTCGCTGCCATCCGAACGCCGGCCGATAAAGGTGTGATGGCCTTCCGGTTCCTGTTCAACCGGTTCGGGTGTGCCGGAATATATCATTTTTCTCATCTCTAAGCCGGTCGGGTCCCCGGTTTTTTTATAACCGAACATGTGAGCGAAGCGCCGGTTGCAAAATTTCAATATGCCCTTTTCGCAAATATATACGCCGTCTAAGGTATTCTCGATAAAGGAGAGAGGAATCGCAGCAAATTCGACAATATTCCGGGGTATATTATTATCAACTACGCCCGGTTCCTCCTTACTTTCAATTTTATATTGCATGTCTGTGGTACCGTCGTTTCGTGAATACTATTGTACGCAAAAAAAAAATTATTAGTTTAAAAAACATGTTGGTCTTTGGCGCCAGGTAACGGCATATTGTAATATATTATCTCAGTCCGGTAAGATCGCGAAAACCCTGGCCGGTGCACCGGTACCATTCTCAATGTTCATGGGTATTGCATAGAGTATCGCCCCGGTGCAGGGCAGCTTATCTAAGTTGGCGATGTTTTCGATGGCCAACTTATCGGCGCCGCAGAGCAACCGGTGAACTTCGAAATCCAGGGATTTGCCATAATCGATGCTGGGTGTATCGATGGCGATGCCGGTGATATTCCGCTCTTTTAAGAGAAAATCGACCGATTCCACGGAAAATCCGGGAAAAGTTAGGTGCTTCAGCGCTTTTTTCCCTGTTTTCGTTGTGCCCAATACTTTTTCCTTATCCGGGTAGAAGCGGGTGCCGATGCCGGTGTACATAATCACCCAGGCCCTGCCGGGTATACGTCCGTATTTTTTTTCAAATTGTTTGATATCGGCAAGTCGAAGCCGGTAGTCACGGTTCTCTTCACATCGTTTGGTGACATCGATTTTTACTGCCGGGGCGATCCACTCATGCAGCGGCACCTGGTCGATGGTTCTACCGCTGCGCGCAAAATGGATGGGCGCGTCCACGTGAGTACCGCCGTGTTCATTGGCGCCGTAATCATTGGAGGCATACCACCAGCCCCTATCGTGGATGTCCCGGAATATTTCTTTGGATTTGAAGGCTTTGCCGGTGGGCCAATATATCGAATCTTCACCAAAGGTATAGGTCATATCCAGTATTTTTCCCTGCTTTTCTCTGCCATAACCGGCACCCTGAAATAGAAAAAAAACGAACCCAAGAATAATGCAGGTTATTCCGCTGATTTTCAACTTACACTTCATGGTGTACCTCCTTTAATAGGAAATTTTTCCGGAACCTTCCGGCAGCCGGGGCGTTTATTTAGTTTCTTTCATCCTGATGTTTTTCTTATCAAGGCTGATACCCAGGACCTTTTCCTGGTTCGCTAAAGAGACATTGTAATCGACTATCGCTTTCAACTCGGATGACCTGGCATTGGCAAAATCCCTTTGCGCAAGGAGAAGATCATAGTTCGTGCTTAAACCTACCCGCAGCTTCTCTTCTTCAGCTCTGAGTTTTTCTTCCGTCAATTCCCGGGCAATCCGGTAGGCGTGAACCCGTTTAAAATTGGTTTCCACATCCCTGACGGCGTTTTTTATTTCCAACAGGATTTGCTGCTCCTTCTCCCGGAGTCCCAATTTCGACTGCTTCAGGCTGACCAGCGCCTGGGCCACATCGGCCCTGGAAATTATCGAGCTCAGGGGAACACTGAGTACCAATGAAACCGACCAGTTATTATAAAGAAATCGCAGGGCATCATTCATCGATTCGCTGCTTTTGCCCGGGAGAGTCCCGATTATGACATTGGTTAACGGGTTGTCGTCCAGGTATAAAATCCGGGTTCCCGATATGCCTGGACTCCAGTAAGAAGCTTGCAAGTCCAGTCCCGGCATAAGTTGATTCTTCGCATAGGTCAAATCCAGATCTTTGTTTTTGATATCCAGCTTGCTCTCCTTAAGATCGGGCCTTTCCTTGAAAGCGATACGGATGGCTTCCTCCAGGCTAACCCCTTTCTTTTCCGATTCCGGTTTGTCCGTGGGAAGAATATCGATGTCCGGGTCGCCCCGGCCGGCATTCAGGTTAATAATGGTGCGCAAATTGTCGATATTATTCCGGATAAGCGCCTCTGCCTCAAGGATATCGGCTTCCCGGGTGGCCACCTCGGCTTCCGCGGTTTTAATCTCTATCGGGGCCAGGCTGCCGATTTCCACCGATTTTTTGTTTTTTGCTAACAACTCCTTGGCCAATTTTAATGATTGCTGTTTTACCTTAAGGTTCTCGATACTGTAAACCAGGTTCCAGTAGGCATTTTCAACCTGGTAGATGGTAGTCAGTAAAAGGTTTTTAAAGCGGCTCAAGGATATTTCCCTATTGTTACGCGCGACGGTGATTTCTCTGCGGTTGATTCTGATCCCGAAACCCTTTAACAGAGGCTGGGAAAAATCGAATCTCAGTGTACTCTGGAACCTGGGATTGATGGTCTGGAAATTCCGGTTGGTGTCGGTTTTATCGGTCACGATAGAAAGCGATAGGCTGCCGCCGGTGGGGAGGAATTGACTGATTTGTGCCGCATAATCTTTAAACCTGGTTTCAACCTGGTCAGCTGCGGAATCCAGAAAGGAGTATGAGGCCGACTCGGTACTGCGCTGGTTAAAGGAGAACGAGAATTCGGGCATGAATTTTTCTCTGGCTTTTGAAATGGAAAGTTTGGACAACTCCGGGTTCAATACTTCGATGGCGACACTGAGATTGTTTTTTAAGGCCATCAGGATGCAATCTTCCAGGGTGATTTCTTTCGTTTCCCCGCCAAACACGTATGAAATGGGTAATACAAAAAACAGAAATGTTGTTAACATCATTTTTGTTAATTTTTTCTTCATAAGCGACTCCTTATAAAACGTTAAAATACTTTCTTAAGGGCATAAAAAACACACGAAGATTATCCCTTAAGAAGTATTAAACAATACAATACTATTTTTCTTGCAAAAAAACAAGTATCGGCCCGATTTTGCTAGGCCGGGGATCCCGGGATTTTTTCCGCTTCTAAGGGATCATTCAACAGGGTAAACAAAGCCGGTGGGCTTACCGGTTTGCGGCTCTCATAGGACTGCTGCAGGGTGGCGAAAAATTTTTCCGGGTCTTTCTTGTATTTTGTTTCCCCATCCTGCGTTACCGGGACTTTTAGACTCTCTAAGGGCATGGACACTAACAGGGTTTTGATCTTTCCGTCTTCCCTGATTTCCCGGGGGAATAACTCGATCTTCTTTTTCTTGAGTTCCGGTGGCGCAGAAGTAAAGGCACGCCAGGTTTTGAAACCGCTCTTCCAGGTCTGGCCGCCGAAATCCACATCATACCAGTAACTCTGACAGGCATGGCGGCCGGTTTCTGCCGCATGGTAGAGGATGAACCGCAGTTCCGTCACTCCCACGTGTAATTCCCGCTTTTGATTGGGACCGAAATACCATTCGCTCAAACATTTCCCGGCCCAGGTCAGGGTTTCATCGGCAAACAGGACAACAGAGAGGGGCGAAGATTGATAGATGGGAGAGGGCATCCCTTTTTCCATCTTTTTGCCCAATTTCTGCACCTGTTCGGCGGTTAACGCCGGTTGTTTCGCGGCAGCCCGCGGTGGAGATACCGGAAGTTCCGGTTCCGGCGCGGCAATGTCGGGAGCAGGTGTACCTGCTTCTCCCAGGAAATCGGGCCTTTTTCTTATGACCGTGGCCTCCTCTCTTTTTGCTGCCATAATTTTTGTTACAAATTGGTCTTCTTCTTTCAAGTTATCGTGAAATATCAATGTTCCCGTGCCGATGTTGACACGGTCTCCGTCGTACAAAATGGTAGAGGATATTTTCTGGCCGTTAACAAGCGTTCCGTTGGTGCTGCGCAGGTCGGTGAGAAAACAACCCTGTTCCGTTTTTTCCAGGCGGGCATGTTTCGCGGATACTGACGGGGATGTCAGGATAAAGTCGCACCTGTTGTGACGGCCGATGATTATTTTGTCTTTTTCGATCTCCGCTTTGCTGCCGTCTTCTTTTATAAAATAGGGATTTTCCTGCGGCGGTTCGAAACCCGGTTCCATTTCCTTTTCAGGTGAAGTGAGCGGTATGCCGCAATTGGCACAAAATTTCGTGCCTGCTTTGACCGGGTGACCGCAGGCATTGCATAGGGGCGGAAATTGACGGCCGCATTTCTCGCAGAACCTTATCCCTGCCGGGTTTTCGTTTCCGCAGGATATACATTTCATCATCGCGCTCCTTAAAAAGAATTTATTGCCGCTGTGGGCAGTATGCCGCATTCCTAATTATCATGGATTCAAAATTGTAACAAAGGAAAAGCCTTTAGTCAAACGTTAATCGGTCGGAATTCTAAGACATTCTTGAAAGGTTAGCCGTTTTTTTTCCACCTTTTTATATAGTGAGAAACCTTCGAAATGCCGCGCAGCGGCTTCTATGTCTCCCCACGCAGTGGGGCTGCTAATTTTTCGATGGCGGAGAGGATCATCAGTTCAACCTGACCCCTGGGTAAAGCCGCCTTTTTCAGGATTTCTTTTTTCTCTTCTATCCAGGTTGGTTCGGCTTTTTTGCCGGATGATAAAAGGTCTAATGCTTCCAGCCCTAGCTGCGCCACCCGGCTGAGGTCTTCGGATAAGCTCTCGATCTCCTTTAATATGGGTGATTGATCTATAATAACTTTCAGTCTTTTGTGATTGCCTTCCCAGAGGGTCAGCAAACGTCTCAATTTTTTTTTCGATTTTTCATCTCTGTTTTGCATGTAGAGGTCCACCTGCCGGCGAAACTCCCCGGCAACTTTTGCGTCCGGTAAGGCAGCGTCCACGAAGCAAGTCAAGGGAGAAAATTGAGTATAAACCCTGCCCTGGTGACGTTTGTAGCCTTTTAACGGTTCGGTCACGTCGATCAATATTTTAAGGGGGTGGATGTCCCGGCCGCCGGTTAAACGGCGCAGCATCATGGCCTGGTTCTTTTTATGCAGCAGTCCCAGTTCTTCCAATTGCAGGCTGATGATTTCAAGACGGCGGTACATGTCCGGCACATCTTTAACCTGGCCGGGGGACCACAACCTCTCGGCAATGGCCGCGGTGCGGGGCCAGATGCGCGAATCTATGGTTTCCGGCGAGATCAATTCACCCCACATGGTGGCTTCGCCCCCTAAGATAAATTTTTTCTCTTCTTCCGTTAACGGGGAATCCGGCGGGATGGGATCGTTAAGGTAATGATATTCCGCCGATTGAACCAGGTCGATATAATAACCGTTGGATAGAATGACCGGGTATCCTTTTTTAGCCGCTCCTTTCAGGGCTTCCTGCCCCCGCCAGGAATGGATGATAATGTTTTTCGGCAAACCGGGCTGAAAGATTTCATCCCAGCCGATCATTTTTTTGCCGTTCCTGGTGAGTATTGCCAGAATTCGTTTATTAAAATAGGCTTGTAGGGCATGGTTGTCCGGGATATTGTGCTTCTTCATAAATGCCTGTATCTTAGGATTGGCATCCCACTGCTTGCCGTTATTCTCATCCCCGCCGATATGCATGTATTCGTCAGGGAACAGCGCCGTCATTTCGGCGAAGAATTTTTTAAAAAATTTGTAGGTTGCTTTTCGAGTCGGATCGAAAGTGGGATCAAAAATCCCCCAGCGGCGTTCGATTTCATAAGGGCCGGCCGCGCCGGCCAATTCCGGGTATCCTACCAACCAACTGGTCGAGTGCCCGGGGATATCGAATTCGGGCATGACCCGGATTCCCCGGTCCGCCGCATAGGCAATCACCTCCCTGATCTGCTCCTGGGTATAGTAAAGCCCATCGGATCCCAATTGGTGTAGTTTAGGGAAACTTTTGCATTCGACGCGAAACCCCTGATCTTCGCTGAGGTGCCAGTGCAAAACATTCATCTTCACCGCGCACATACCGTCCAGGTTTCGTTTGATTACCTCGACGGGTTGGAAGTGGCGGCACACATCGATCAACAAACCGCGCCAGGGAAACCGGGGGCGGTCGTTTATCTCCACGGCCGGGATGAAATAACCCCGGTCATCCGCGCCGATTAATTGCAGCAAGGTTTCCAGGCCGCGAATCACCCCGATATCCGTTTCCCCAACTATTTCGACTCTTTCCGGCGCTGCCGTCAGGGTATAGGATTCATCTTCTCCTACTTTTAGCCGGCCGACCCGTTTAAAGGTAAGTCCCAAACCGGCGGATTCCCAATTCTCCCCGGTAGGAAAATTTCCTTGCGAAAAAAAGAGACCGGTCCTGCCGGACAAACGGTGCAGCAAACGTGCCCCGGCCTTAAGAAGCCTGCCGGGTGCCGGTCCTTTCACGGCAGCAGTAAAGGTTTCGGTCAACCTGAATTTTCCCTCCTTTTGAACCACTTTCGCGGGTATGGGCATCAGGTTCAATTTTACCTCTTCCCCTGAGCCGTTTATCGTGAGAAAGAGCGCGGCCCATAGGGTAAAAAGTATTCGAGTCTTATCTTTTTTCATTAGAAAACCTCCTGTTAGAAGTGTTAAGTTAATAATTAGGGTCATATTATACACTATTTTATTATGTTTTAATAAAAATTGAGTGCACAGAGCGGGTGGCACCCGCAATCCATGATGTCAACAGACGATATTCGATACAATGAAAAATTTTCGCAAAGAAACAAGATTTTTACATATAGTAGTTAGAAGAGTTGATAAATTTTTTAATTTTTTCTATAATATAAAAGAAGGAGGAAATATGAAACATATGAAACGAATGATACTTTTAATATTCATCGTTTTTCCCCTTTTTCTTTTCAATTGTAAAACCACGGGTAACGGGGATAACAATAATGGTGATGGAAATGGGAACGGCAATGGAAACGGGAACCAGGAAACAGAGGCCATAATCATCGATCATACCTGCACCGACATATCAAAAATACCGGCGGAGTGGATAAACAAAGTCAAACAACTGCTAAACATCCACTATGCCCACACCTCTCATGGTGAGCAGATTACGGTGGGACTGGAACGATTATCCCAGGCAAACGCCGCATATACAATGGGTATAGAAAGCCTTCCCCGGGCAGCTTCAATCTATACCTTTTGGTATGAGAACTGTAACATACCCTCTTCCACGAACCACTTAACCATGATGGACGGCCAATACTACGACAATTATTGTGAAACCTATGTTACTCCGGACCTGTACTGGGAAAGCAGCTATGGGATGAATGTCACGCGATCGGTTTTGAATAGTTTTGATGTAAATGTTTCGCTCTGGGCCTGGTGCAGCCAGCAGGATTATTATTCACAGGCGGAAACCCAAAAATATTTAGATAAAATATCCCAATTGGAAAAGGAATATCCCGATATTACCTTTATTTATATGACCGGTAATGCCCAGAGTGAGGAACAAAACCGCTTAAACCGCAACAACCAGGTGCGGAATTACTGCGAAAACAATAAAAAGATCCTATTCGACTTTGCCGACCTTGATTGCTGGTGCAACGGCCAACAGCATAAGGTAAACGGTATACCCATGGAACACCCGCACTACAACGGTGACCAGGCCGGGCATACCACCTTTGGGAGCTGTGAAAATAAAGCGAGGGCCTTCTGGTGGCTGTTAGCACGGATGGCCGGCTGGGATGGCAATTAGGAACCGTGACTTGACATAAACATTTATTAATGATATAAAAATAAATGGCTTACTGACAGTTATTTGATTATTTGATTTAGAAATTATAGAATAAGTTGCGGTTCAGAGATAGATTATATATTGCAAATATGTTATTCAAAATTCCGGTTTCACATTTCTCCCTTTCCTTGTCCCCGTTGATGTTAGTGCCATAAATTTAAATAAACCTTTTTCAGGAGGTAAAAATGAGAAACTTTACATTATTTATTTTAATGATTTTTTCACTCTTTGCTTTTTCTCTCTGTGCAGATGAGACGATCTCAATCGTGAGCAATGAGGAGATAAAGATTCAAAAAATCACAGGCAGGAACAGCGTGACCGATTTTCAAATCAGCCATGGCTCCGATTCGCTGCTTCAAGACTTAATCGAATTTGAAGAGGATGGTAAAAAGATGATTATGTTGGCCTGGGCGGAAGAGGGGGAGATGCTGCGTAACATCTACCATTCGATTAAGGAAAACACAGCGGTTGGAAAGTGGAGTTACCCGAAACCGGTCATTACCACAAGCATGACATCCAAGACGCCCCACTTAGCAGTCGATAAAACAGGTATCCTTCACTTAGTATGGAAGGATGGAAATTCAAGATTCACCTCGGAAATTTATCATACTACCTATCAAAACAAGAAATGGTCTCCCAGGGTTATGTTGATACCGCATCATGGCAACGATTCCTTCCCCAGGATCGATGTGCTGGAGAACAATGTGATAAATTGTGTCTGGGAATGTGAAATACCACCCTATGACAATACGGCTTTGGTCTCGGTCAATACGTGGACAATCAACAACACGGTAACCCAATGGCATACAAAAGGACGCGGTATTTCGACTAACGCACCTGATAAAAACCATGCCACCCATGTCGATATCGCGTGCCGGGGACTGAAATCCTACGCGGTCTGGCAAGAGGGAGTATCGGGCCAGAAGCTGGTTATGTTTGCAGAGAAGCTGCAGAAGGAAGGCGAGGATGATCATTGGACCTGGCCGGTCCGGGTATCCAGCGAGAGCCATTCTTCTTGGCCGAAGATTGCGGTTGATTCCCACAACAATGTGCATGTCATTTGGTCCCGGTTGAAGGGATTTTATGAATATACCAGCCGCATTTTCGATGAATGGACTCCCCTGCAGAGAATCAACTGGAAAAGCGCGCCCAGGGATTTCTTCGATTTTGCCGTCGATGAAAACGACACCTTGCACGCCGCCTACAGGGGTGATTCCATAAATACCTATTACAATGTAAAATCGGCAAATAATCTTGGCGATTGGGGAGAGGAGATACAAATATCTCAATCCGAAGGCAGGCCATGTCATTTCGCGTCGGTTTTCCCGGACAGCAAAGGCGACGTCCACATAACCTGGTGTATGGTTCCCCCGGGAGCGTCCCATTCTCGTGATATCTATTACGCCACGTTAAAGGGGAGAGAAGACCCCACTACCGGCTACCCCAAGGCAGATTTTACCATGTCGGCCGGCCCCACGATTGTAAAAGGAATGTCGGTAACCTTCGATGCGTCTAAGAGTACCTCAAGCGGTAAAATCTCCTCATATCATTGGAACTTCGACGATGTTTTTTCCGATGATAATTACGCTGTGGGGAAAGTGGCCAGCTTCACCTTTGAGAAAGTCGGTGAATACGATGTCGGTTTAGCGATTCTCGACAAACAAATCGGTAAGATCGGGAGTAAAAAAGTAACCGTAAAAGTTATGGATGCGGCGCTGCCCCCCGTAAATGTGAAATGTTCCGTTATCGAGCGCAGAGGCTTTATCACCATCGCGTGGTTAAATAAAGTGGAGTGGGAAAACAACCCCCGGAATGATGAGTTGGGTTTCGAGATCGAATATTATAACATCTATCGACGATTAAAAGGAGAATCAGGTTGGGGAGAACCGATCAACCAGGTTTCAGGTGGTACTTACTCCTATTATGACAGCGGGTTCCTCAGTTTTGCGGATGCCCGGAAGTATCAATACGGGGTTTCCATAAAAGCGGTAGGCCTGGACGTTGAGAGTACCATCATACCATCGGGATAAACAAAACAGCCCCATCAGCCACATTAATATGTATCGTGAAGTAATCTCTTCAACCTAGGATGGCTGCGAATCAATGATGAATTCTATTGCTTTGCTGTTAAAAAAATTAACGCTAAATTTTTTAACAGCCGAAAAGCCCTATTATAAAGGCTTTGCCGGGATTGTAAAGTGTTAAGTTTCTTCACATCGGCAAAAACCCTTTTATATCAGGCGTTTCAGTTAATTTCGTTTAAGAATTTAACAAAAGCGACCGGTAAAATTTTTTACACAATACCCGCATATCACCACTACAAAAGAGTTTTCGGAAGTTGGCATCATAATTGCCTACACTGTATATGAAAAAATTGGAGGTTAACATGATGCAAAAAAAGATTTTATTAGTCGACGATGAGTCATCCTTAAGAAGAAGCCTTTCATTGAGTCTGCGCCAGCGCGGTTATGAAACCGAACCCTGTGAAAACGGAGTCAATGCGTTAAAAAAATTAGAGCTTTACATGAAAAACGAGATCGGTCTCAGTTGTGTTGTACTGGACATCCGGCTGCCGGATATTGACGGAATTAAACTGGCCAAGATTATCAAGTTTAAATATCCCGGTCTCCCGATTATTTTGATTACCGGGCACGCCGACCTGTACAACCCCGAGGAAATTAAGGACCTGAGAGTCAGTGCATTCCTGGAAAAACCCTTTTCCGCGGATGAACTCTCCGATCAATTTGAAACGATTCTGAAACAGCAGCAGAGTATTGCCGAATTAATCGATGCCCGGGAAGAAGAGGATAATGCCGGCAGCAAATCCACTTATATGCTCATCAAAGTTGAAGACGACGCCGATTTCTTTGAAATCCACCGCAAACTGCACTACTTAGAGAATGTCCTCTATTGTGATGCCACAAAAGGAGAATACGATATTTTCCTGTTAGTGCAGGCCGACAGCCGGGATGAAACCGGGGCGATACTGGAAAACAAGATAATGAGTATCGCAGGGATAAAAGAGGTGGAATGTTTAGACGTCGAGCCCCCGGTTTTAGACGACGCCACCAATGATATTATCCAGGCAGCCGAAGAGGTCACGGCCAATGAATCCTTAGAACAGGGAAAGGGTCGCGACATGGCCCGGAGAGTGTGTTCTTACCTGTTAATGGAAGTTGAGAAAGAGAAACTCGACAACATCTACCTGAATCTTCGTCTCAATGAACGGGTCGTCTATTGTGATTATACCGTCGGCAAGTACAATATGGTACTGTTGGTAACGGGTAATTATTTTGGTGAAATCGATAAGTTTGTAGAAGAGAAGGTTGTCAATTTAGATGGTGTATTAAAGGTTAAGGAGTACCCCATTGTTAACCTGTATGAGATGTAGTCTCGCTCCCCGCGCTAATATAAAATTGTTCCTCCCGGTTCAAGGAGTTTTTAATGGCTGAAACGAATGTAACAACATATAAAAAAGAGATAAAGAGTTTCAAGATCGACTTGATTAACAAGCGAAATCAGGAGGGAGCTTTGATCCCCCTGCTGCAATCCGCCCAGGATTCCTATGGATATATCCCGGAAAAAGCGATCCATTACATCAGTGAGGTCGTCGGAATTCCGTCTGCCGAGATATACGGTGTCATCACCTTTTACGCGCAATTCAGGCTGAAACCCCTGGGGAAACACCTCATACGCATCTGTGAGGGTACCGCCTGTCATGTAAACGGCGCCAAAAATATTCTAAAAGTGCTGCAGAACGAGTTGGGAATCGCTGTCGGCGAAACCACTGATGACGGTCTTTTTTCCCTGCAGTCTGTGGCCTGCCTGGGTTGTTGTTCCCTGGCGCCTGTGATTATGCTCGATGATGAAACCTCCGGCAGTCTCACGACAGATAAAACGAAAAAGGTAATCAAACGATACAAAGCAATGGACATGAATTAAGGAGTAAAATGATGAAAGAAGTTCGAGTCGGATTGGGGACCTGCGGGATTTCCGCTGGAGGAGAAGCAGTATACCGGGAGCTCAAACGTGAACTCAAAAAGAAAAAATTAGGTATAGAACTTAAAGAGACAGGTTGTATGGGAATGTGTTACGAGGAAGTCCTGGTGGAAGTCCTTGACAGCGAGGGCAGCCACCTGTACGCGAAAGTCACACCGGACAGGGTCGGGAAGATCGTCGATGAGCATATCATCGGTAACAAACCGGTCCAGGAGTGGATTGTCAGGAACAAAACCGCTGTCGATGAAGATGTCTTCTTTGACAGGCAGAAAAGAATCGTGCTGAGAAATTGCGGCATCATCAACCCGGCATCCATCGATGAGTACATAGCCCATGACGGTTACCGGGCGATTCAAAAAGTATTAAGCGATTATTCGCCGGAAGACGTCATCGATATGTTCATCAAATCAGGGCTAAGAGGCAGGGGCGGCGGCGGTTTCCCCAGCGGGTTAAAATGGAAATTTGCCCGGCAGGCAAAAGGGGATAAAAAATACATCATCTGCAATGCCGACGAAGGCGACCCCGGCGCCTTTATGGACAGGAGTGTCCTGGAAGGCGACCCGCACTCCGTATTGGAAGGAATGATGATCGCCGCCTACACCATCGGCGCCGATGAGGCCTATATTTATGTACGCGCCGAGTACCCCCTGGCGATCAAAAGATTGATAACAGCCATTAAACAATGTGAAGAAAAAGGATACTTAGGGAAAAATATTTTTGCATCCGATAAAAATTTAAAAATAAAGATCAAGGAAGGCGCAGGCGCGTTCGTCTGCGGCGAAGAAACAGCCCTGATCGCATCCATTGAAGGGAAGCGGGGAGTCCCCCGGATCAGGCCCCCCTTCCCGGCACAAAAAGGTTTGTGGGAAAATCCCACCAATATCAATAATGTGGAAACTTTCGCCAATGTCCCCTGGATTGTGCTCAATGGCCCGGAAGCCTTTGCCGCCATGGGAACCGAAAAGAGTAAAGGAACCAAGGTCTTTGCCCTGGCCGGGAAGATCGCCAGGAGCGGGTTGGTAGAGGTTCCCATGGGCATGTCCATTAATGAAATTGTCTTCCAGGTCGGAGGCGGCATAAAAGAGAACCGGCAGTTCAAAGCCGTGCAAATGGGTGGTCCCTCCGGAGGTTGTATCCCGGCCGACATGGGGCAGTTGCAGATCGACTACGATGAAATCACCCAAACCGGCGCCATCATGGGTTCCGGTGGTTTGATCGTACTTGACGAAACCACCTGCATGGTAGACCTGGCCAAATTTTTCCTGAACTTCACCCAGAACGAATCCTGTGGTAAGTGCACCTTTTGCCGTATCGGCACGAAGCGGATGCTGGAAATATTGGAGCGCATCACAGCCGGTGAAGGCAAGGAAACGGATATCGAATTATTGGAAGACCTGGCCCACAAGATAAAGAACAGCAGTCTTTGCGGATTGGGACAGACGGCGCCCAACCCTGTTTTAACCACCATCAAATACTTCCGGGAAGAGTACGAAGCCCATATCAAGGAGAAACGCTGCCCGGCCCACAACTGTGCCGCGCTGCTAACCTACCATGTCGATCCGGGAAAATGCACCGGCTGCACCCTGTGCGCGAAAAAATGCCCGGTCGATGCCATTAGTGGAAAATTAAAGGAACCGCACACCATAAACATGGAAGTCTGCATCAAATGCGGGCACTGCTTCGACGCCTGCCGTTTCGATGCCGTAGAGAAGATATAATTGACCCGGAGGATTTGACACAAAATGAAAAACGATGAAATCAAAGTAACCATAAACGGAAAAGAAATTACCACAACCCCGGGAAAGACAATCCTGGAAGTTATCAATGAATATAAAATCGACACCATACCGACCCTCTGCCATGATGACAGGATCGAGCCCTACGGCTCATGTTTTCTCTGCGTGGTAGAAGTGGAAGGCGTCAACAAA
>JAGLQA010000093.1 GCA_023137075.1 Candidatus Aminicenantota bacterium | reverse complement strand
TTAAGCTCGTCTAAGAAAATCGTCTCGCCATTCCAATTTCCCGGCTTTTTATTCTCTCCTTCTTGTTCCAAACCCCGGGTGGTGAGCAATATCCCTGCATCGCATTCTTTAAGCATATACTCCATTCGCGAAACAGGCGCCTTTTGATTTAGCGGGACGTAACCACAACCTGCCTTTAGAATGCCCAATATTCCTACTATCATTTCCACGGATCGTTCTATCAGGATGGCGGCAAGGGAGCCGGGTTTAATGCTTTTTCCCGTTAATACCCGGGCCAGTTGCCCGGCTTTTCGGTTCAAATGGTCATAGGTAACGGATAAAAGAGAGGGCGGCTTTTCGTTTTGCGCCGTTTCTCCTTCATGCTGCACCGTTATGGCAATACTATGGGGTGTGCGAGCCACCTGTTCCTCGAACAATCGATGAATGGTTTTATCCGGGGGATATTCGGTTTTTATATCGTTAAAATCAAATAGCACCTGTCTTTTTTCCTGTGGGGGCAGGATATCGATCCGGGACAATTTTAATTCCAGGTCACCGAGTACCTCCTGTAGAAGTTGTGTAAAGTGCACAATAATTCTTCGGATTGTTGTTTCCATATACCTGCCGGCATTATATTCCATTATTCCTTCGACATATTCACCGGTTCTTAAGAAAGAGAAGTTCATATCGGTTTTAATATACCGGAGGTATTTTTTATCCTGGATATTTTGAACATAGAGTGTCACATCAAACAGAGGGAAATTTTCATCGGGAGAGACCGTCCGGTTTAACTGCTCTGCCAATACTTCAATGGGGTAATTCCGGTTTTCGACTGCTTCTACGATGGTCTGCTTCATCTCCGACAGCAGTTCCTTAAATGTTACATCTTCTTTGATAGGAATTCTCAGGGTTAGAACCGTATTAATAAAGTCCCCTTCGATGTCCTGCCTGAACAGGGGAGTTCCGATGATAATATCGTTATTACCTGTATATTTATGCAATAACACGATCAATGCCGCGGATAGCACGATAAATATCTTAAAGTCAGAGCTGCCGCACAGGGCCATTAATTTAAAATAGCAAACATCGGGAAAGCGATAACGGATCTCCCCTGGTCCGCCTACTCTTCGTTCGTTTTTATTTTTGCGGTAATCGGGTGGGAAACAGGTTTTCAGCGGGTCTCCCGACAACTTTTTCAGCCAATAGTTTTTTTCTTTTATTTTTTGGTTGGCTGCCAGGGCAATTTTGGAATACGCCGGTTTATCGATTACCTTATCTTCTTTTGGGGGCTTCATGGTTTTTTCACCATAAGTTAAGGTCAGAAGCGAATATCGGTTAACTCTTCCTGGAAACCGCCCGAATCGGTATCCAATAGAGGGATTGTCACCTTAATATCTTCCAGTTTAATGTTATTATTTTCTAAAACAACGGATACAATTTCGTTGAAAATTTCGGCAAATGTTTTTATGGTCTCCTTGCGAAAGCGTTTCGTACTATATTCAAAAGCTAAGTGTAATTTCTTATCAATAACTATATTTAAATAGAGATCAAACTTAGCCGTTCTGAGTTCATCTAAAGATTGGTCCTGGAGGGAGGCCGGTACATTGAAGTTATCTTCGGATTCCTTTCCGGATGTTCGGTTAATGCTGGCAGTACCGCGGTCCCGGCATGTAAACATTACATCAAATATCGGGTTATGCCTGTCCCGTTTTACGCCCAATTTTTCCACCAGGTCTTCAAACTGATAGTCCTGGTTGTCAAATGCTTCGGCTGTTCTTTCCCTGACTTCTTTCAAGAAACCCGTAAAGGTCTTCTCACCTTGCGGTTGGTTTCTCAGGACCAATGAATTGACAAAGAACCCCATTATTCCATCCAGGTCGGCATGTCTGCGTCCTGCAGTGGGGGTGCCGATGATGATATCTTCCTGGCCACTTATTTTAGATAAAAAGACATTAAAAATAGCCAATAACATCATGAAAGTGGTGGCTCCGTTCTCCAATGCTGCAGCTCTTAACGCATCGGTATCACAGTAAAGTTCATTATAAAGGAGACTTCCGGCGAAAAGCTGGACTTCAGGTCTGGGATAATCCGCGGGGAGGTTCAATTCCGGTATCTCTCCCGCAAATTGCCGGAGCCAGTATGTTTCCTGCCGGCGAAGGTTTTCCTTTTGCTTCTCTCTATTTTCCCACTCCGAAAAATCTTTGTACCGGATGCGGATATCCGGTAAATCTCCACCTTCTTGAAGAGCAGTAAAATCTTTTACCAGGATATCATGGGAAACGCCGTCGGAGATGATGTGATGAAGCACCACGACCAATGCATACTTATCTTCACCTTCTTTTATAAGGCCAACCCTTAATAATGGTGCCCGGGATAAATCGAATGCTACCTCAAAATGCTTTATTACCTGGTCTTTAGATGCCGCAAAATGATCGTCCGTGCGCCGGGTGCTTTCGTCATATTCTATTTCATCCCGGTTGAAGGCAACTTCATAATATTGGACTGCAAATTCGACTCTCTCATGCACTTTTTGCACCGGTTCGTCTGCTAACAGGTGAAAAGAGGTCCTGAGACTTTCGTGCCTTTCTATCAATTTAATGAAGGTGGCCTCAAATTTTTCCGGATCGGGCTTCTCTGCCAAGGGGATCACATTCTGTATATTATAAGCGGAACTGCCCAGGTCCATCTGCTGCAAAATATATAACCGTTTCTGGGCGGAGGATAAAGCATGATAATCTTTCTTTTCCACAGGAGCTATCGATGTATATTTATATTCCGCGGCATCTTTAATGTATACAGATAATCCTTTTATGGTGGGTGTTTTAAATATCTCTTCCATGGGCACCTGAACATTGAATTCTTTGTGTATCCTGGAGAAAAAAAAGATGGCTTTTAACGATTGACCTCCCGATTTAAAAAAACTGTCTGTGATTCCTGTCGCATCTCTTTCTGTCCCGAGTACTTCAGACCAGATTTCGACTAATTTTTCCTCCACTTTATCCCGCGGAGGCTCATACTCTACAACCGGTATTATTCCCGGTGCAGGTAAGGCATTCCGGTCTACTTTTCCGTTTGCCGTCAGTGGAATTTCCTCTAAGGGTATAAAATAGGAGGGTATCATGTAGTCCGGGAGTGATTGGGCCAGGAAGCTTCTTAATCCCAATGATATAGAGGTCTTATCGTCAAAATCCGCAGCATCCTTTATAACATTTAATACAATATATGCACATAAATATTTATCTCCGGTGTCATGCTCAAGGACCTGGACGACTGCCTCATTTATGTCTTTATGATTAAGTAATCGATTTTCTATTTCCCCTAATTCGATACGAAATCCTCTTATTTTTACCTGGTGGTCAATCCTCCCCAAAAATTCGATGTTTCCATCCGGCAGCCAACGGGCCAGGTCACCGGTACGGTAGAGCCTACTGCGCTGGTGAGTTCCGCGGTGTGGGGGGTCATTAAGGATTCCCATTGCAGGGGAGGACTCTTCGGCAGCAGGTCCGTACACTGCTTGCTGTAGGTTCAAGGCTGTTATGAATTTCTCCGCTGTCAATTCCGGCTGATTTAAATACCCCCGGGCAAGATTTTCTCCGCCAATACATAATTCCCCGGCAATACCCACAGGTTGTAATTTGTCCCGCCTGTCCAGGATGTATGTCTGTTGATTGGGCATGGGCCTGCCTATAGGAATATTACGAAAATGATCTATATTTTCCCTGTTAACTGCAAACGAAGAGGTGTCAACCGTACATTCGGTAGGACCATATATATTGGTGACTTGCGGTACATCACCGGCAAATCTATTTAAAAATTCTTTTGCTAAATTAACGGGTAAAACTTCACCACCGATGATAAAATGTTTTACTTCAGGCAAACTTTCCTGTTCCGTGCAGCTTTTAAGTAACAACTGCAGGTGGGTAGGTGTACCGTCAGAAATGTCTATTTGATGAATTTTATAGTATCGAATTAAAAGATTCCCGTCAAGGCGAACATTTTCGGGTACAATATAAAGACTGTGTCCCAGGAGCAGTGCGGCAAATATTTGCTTGACCGAGGCATCAAATATGTAAGGGGATACCATACATATTTTAAGGGTTTTCCGGTAATTTTTATAAATCGTATGGGCCAACCCGGTAACCAAGTTGGCTATATTCCGATGTTCTACCAGCACCCCTTTGGGCTTACCGGTGCTGCCTGAGGTGTAAATCACATAGGCAGGGCTGTCGGATGAAATCGGCAGTTGAGAAGTTAAGTAGCTAAGTGGATGAGAGGAACTTAAAAGCGCCCTATTTTTATCTTTCTCAACTTCTTCAATATAAATCGTCTCACCTTCCCACCTTTTCACTTTCTCGATTTCCCCGGACAAATTACGGGTGGTGAGTAATATCGAGGCGCTGCTGTCTGCTAGTATGTAAGAAATCCGATCCCCCGGATATTCGGGAACTATGGGCAAGTAAGCGCCTCCGGCTTTCAGGACAGCCATGATACCGGTTATCATCTCCACTAATCGCCCGACCATCACTACGACTGGCTTCCCGGATTTAACTCCTTTTTTTCTTAAAATAAATGCCAATCGGTTGGATTTTTCATTTAATTCCGTATATGTTAAAAACAGCAGGTCGCTATAGGCTGCAGCACTTCTTTCGCCGGCAGCAACAACATTTCCCGGTCTCTTTGCTGCCTGTTCTTCAAACAACCGGGGTATGGCTTTTTCTCCCGGATATGTTGTCCCGGTATTGTTAAATTCATATAATATTTGATTCTTTTCATTCCGTGAGAGCAAGTCTATATTGGCTGCCCGTATTTCTATGTTAAGAAGCGACTGCCGCAATATTCTCTGGTAATGGCCGATGATTCGTGCTGCAGTTGTTTGCCGGTACAGGTTGGAGTGATATTCAATCACCCCGAGGATTTTTTCTCCGGTTCTTTTAAAAGAAAAGGTGATTTCGGGTTTAAGGTGTTGTATATAATTTTTATTATGAATATTTCCAAGCAATATTGTTACTGCAAACAGGGGAAAATCATCTCCGATATTCGACAGGTTTAACAGGTCGGGCAGGAGTTCAATGGGATAGCAGTAATTTTTCACTGCTTCATCGATGGAGGTTCTTACCTGCATCAGTAACTGCTTAAAGGTCATTTCTTCATGGATTCGATTTCTTAATGTCAACATAGTATTGATTAATTCTACTCCACTATCCTGCTTGTATATGGGTGAACCGATCAGTATATCCCGGTGCCCGGTATATTTATACAGCAGTACATATAGAGCTGCCGCAAGTATCATATACAGCCGGGAGTCTCCCCCGCTGCTTAATTTCATTGATTCGCTGCAAATATCTTCCGGCAGCTCGAAATCGAGGTGTGAAGTAACCGCTTTATCTCCACTTTCGCCCGGCCTGAGCCGGTCATGAGGGAAACCGCTTCTTACCCACTCCCCCGATAGATTATTTAACCAGAAGTTCTTTTCTTTGTCATATTGCTTTGCGGCAATATGCTTTTCAGGGGAATGTTCACGCCACATTTAATTATTCCTCTTAACTCTTCGAATAGTATTGGCTTTCCACTGACTTTCCTGGAAATACTGCGTCACCTTTACTATGACCCACCACTGGTCCTCTCATTCTTATACGTTTAATGAGGCCATCCGAATCCTCTTCAAATGTGAGTTCATTTTTACGGGATTTTATACGGAAGATATTTTTTTCTTTCCAGATCAACGGGCTGGGAATCCATGCCAAGTATGGATTATCGTATATCACTAAACTTCCATTTTCCAATTTCACATAGAATTCGGAGATCGCTCCTTCATAACTACAGGTATATGTTCCTGTAAATTTTTCCAGAAAATTTTTCGTTAGAGGTTGATCTTCCGATAATGGGAGAGACATGAAAACAAAAATTTGTTTATAGTAGCTTTGCCAATCCCCTTTTGATTTGTCAATGACTATCTTCCGTATATCAAACTCTTCGAAAAGTCGGTTCGATAATTCCTCCAATACCTGCTTGAATTTTACATAGCCGCTAAATCCTCTTAATCCCCTGCGCCTGGCAAACAATGTCCGGTTATTTGTATGTATAGTCGTACTTTTCCAGAATTCACCTCTTTTGGCGCAGATTTTTTGCAGTGCTTTCTCCACATCTGTCTCCCGGAGATAAATAAGAATGGGGTTTAATACTTTAAATAGATCTTTAAGGCTGTGGAGATATGCCATAATTTCCTCTTTATCAATATCCATTTTCAGCATAGAGCCGATGATATACTGAAATAAACAACCTTCAGTAATAACCGGGACAGCAAATTGTTTGACTTGCCGAACAAATGACTTCCATTGAGAATGGAGTACTTTCGCAGCCTCTGTTATAGAGTAACCGGGCATATTGATATAAAGCGGGTGACCGCTTTCGCCTTCTAAAATACATCTGCATTTGATATCTTGTTTCTGCAACTGGCTCGAAATGAATTGCGCCGTGGTAGACTTACCGGAACCGGTTAAACCTTCTAATATGATTAATTTAGTATCCATTTGTCCTCCTTTCAATCATAACTTATTTTGCTGTGCTCACAACTGGTAATGACGGAATGTTGGCATAATGGGATTAACTCTGAATTCTATCAATTTGGAAACAAAATAGAGTTGTGGTCCTTTAGGGAATAAAAAGATAACAGCAGCTGTGCTTCCCGGGAAAAAAGCTGCTTGCGTCTCTCTCCGGTAATTACATTATTATACTCTTATATGGCGGTACGGATCAACATGTTTAACATATTTTTTCCCCACTACCAGGTGAGTCCGCTTTTCGAGCGGAGTCTTGAAATACGATTATTACTTGATCTCGGTTATATGAAGTTCCCATTTTCCCGCGTCCAGGTTCTCAACGAAATGATACAACTTGTTGTTCTTTATTGTATAAGGGTAGAGTTTAATCGGACTCATTTCCGAAATAGGAAGCATTACTTTTCTCAAAAATTTCCCGTCAATATTGAATATCCAGCATTCTTTTTTTTGATCTGTTTCTTTATACGTAACAACATATATTTTTTTGTCTTCGATCCGGTAGTGTCTAATTATCGGTAAGTAGGCCGGAAACCTTATTATATCTCTATTTCTCTCAAAACGACGGTGTTTATTAAAAAAGTTTATATATCTATTTTTTCGTTCTTTTGTTAATTCTGTTTTT
Organism: Candidatus Aminicenantota bacterium; assembly: GCA_023137075.1. Lineage (GTDB taxonomy): Bacteria > Acidobacteriota > Aminicenantia > UBA2199 > UBA2199 > JAGLQA01. The sequence goes on along the minus strand of JAGLQA010000093.1, from coordinate 3,953 downwards.
TCATATTTTCCCTTTACGGAATGAATCATTTTTCCGCTGCTGTCAAACACATATATTACTCCTTCATCTCCATCTATAAATATTTTATTATCGTAAGTATATAATATAGGAACTCTACTTATAGATATCGGATCAAGAGACTTTCCCGGCTGAAAGGGATGTTTAAATCTATAAATCTCTTTTCCCCTTACTAAGTTGGAACCATCGGGATTTGGATTATAAAAACTTATTGCTACATAATTTACCTTATTCTCCCGGGCAGCTCCATATGCCACAAACCGTTTGCCTATGGGCATAACTCCTCCGTAATTAGGCGCTTTCATCTCTTTCATAAAATCTCCATTCTTTGAAAAGAATGAAATCCTGCCGATACTATCTACAAGGATATACTCAGGTTGAAGCCATATGGTTATCCATCTCGATGTACGAGTTTTAAATTCCTGTGGTCCTTCACCTCTTCTTCCGAACTTTTTTTTCAATTTGAAATCCTTTAATGAGAAAATATATACTGCGGCGTTTTCGGTGATATACATTTGCTCATTGTCCACTGTAATTGTTGTTGGATTGGTAATGTCATTCAATGTAATTACTTTTGCTCCTGCTGCAAAGATAATGCCTGTAAACATCCATAACAACATAAAGGTGTTCATTTTTTTCATTCTATTTCCTCCTTCCTTTTATTTTTTTTCTCTTGTTCTACGTATGTGGTTTTGAATTGTTCGATAATTTTACTGTCAACCCAATAAAAATTCGGACATCCGTCCGGGTAATAATTATCCAGCGTTTCTATTTTTGCCAAAACTTCATCATAAGTTAATGTTTTTTTCCAATACGTCTTATATGGTGTTCTTCTATAACTGCAAAAAAATAGGAACTTGCCGTCAGGTGAAATAATTGCACAATTTTCATGGGTTCTCGTATTCATTTTTTTTCCCATATTTTCTGACCTGGTCCATGAGCCGTCTTCTTTTCTAAAACTGATGTATATATCGGCCTTGCCGAATCCGTCGGGCCGTTCATAGGAGGAAAAAATAATATAACTTTCATCTGGGGCGATATAAGGATGCGTTTCATAACAGGGGCTGTTGATCGAATCTGAAAGTTTTTCAGGCTGCATATATTTTCCGTTTACGAACTTTGAACGATAGATGTCAGCCGAACCTTTTTTTGACCTGGAAAAGTATAGTGTGCCATCGCCGGTCACCGTAGGAGATTTATCATTACTGTCCGAATTGACCGGGAAGCCGAGATTTTGCGGTTCCGACCAGCCCGGGTTGGTTTTATCAACGACCCAGATATCCCAATCCTTTTTATGTTCTTTTGTATTACTCAATGGCCGGCATGAACAAAAATAAATCCGCTTACCACCCGGCGCAAAAAAAGGAAAACCATCTTTGTATTTACCTGAAAAGGGAGCGACCTGGGGTTTTTTCCAGCGATTGTTTTCATGTTTCATGAATAGTATAACAAAAAAATTTCGCGGTGCAGCAATGGCAAAATATATCTCTTTTCCATTGGGGGAGAACGTAATACTGTTTTCATAATGGCGCGTGGACAGGATGCCCGGGGCAAAGAGGTCAGGTGTCAGGCCCGGTTTTTCCTGGCCTATATATTCTCCCTCTACAAGGGGGTACGCTTCTGTGGTTTTTTTGTTTTGTTGTTTGCAATTATTTAATAATAGTAACAAAAAAAGGGCAACTAATAGAAAGATTATTATATTGAATATCTTCTTCATCATCACGTTACCAGGTAAATGCTCAAGTGGGTTAACCATGCATTAAATAACCAAAAACAATTATACAATTTTTTTTTTTTGTGTCAAACAATGTAAAAAGGAACCGGTACTTAAAATGCAAAGTCGCCCTCCTCCCCGGGCAGGGCCAACTCCCCGGCGAAGAAACGATGAGAAATTTCTATATCTCCTATTTTTATATTTTTATTTTTTAATACCGCTGATACTATCTCTTTAAAATAGTGGATATACTTCTCGATTGTTCCTGCTTGAAAAAGCCGGGTACTGTAAATGAGATTCAATAATAGGTTTTCTCCGGTTTCCACTGCCCTCAGCGCAAGGTCAAACTTCGACTCGGTTTCATACGAAAGGAGGTTTTCGAATTCCGGCGTATCCTGCGCTAAGTCGGCCTGGTTATGCAGCACAAAGAAAACATCGAATATGGGACTGCGAGCGGGATCTCTTTCAACCATCACGTTTTCTACGAGTTCTTCAAAGGGATAATCCTGGTTCTCAAAAGCGTTCAGTGTTGTTTCCCTTACTTCCTTGAAAAACTCGTTAAAGGTTTTATCCTCACCGGGATAACTCCGGATGGCAAGGGTATTTACAAACATGCCTATTATTTGCCTTAAATCCGCATGCCGGCGGCCTGCTGTCGGGGTCCCGATTACGATATCTTCCCGGCTTCCGATTTTCGCCAAAAAGATGCTGTATAGGGCCAGCAATATCATGTAGAGGGTTCCCCCCTCATGAAGAGCGGTCGTTCTTAATGCGGTGGTTTCTTCTTTTCCTAATACAAATCTAAATCCTTTCCCGGCGGAACTCTTAATCGCGGGCCTGTCATAATCGCCGGGGATGTTTAGCAGCGGTATGTCCCCGGCAAACTCTTGCAGCCAATATTCTTCCTGCTTTTTTATTGCTTCTTTTTGTGTGTTTTGGTTTTGCCATACTGCATAGTCTTTGTAATGCAGCCTTAAGGGAGATAATTCTTCTCCCCTGTAGAGGGCCATGAAATCTTTTAACAAAAGGATAAGGGAGACGCCGTCGGATATGATATGATGCATGTCTACAGTTAGGATGTATTTTTGCTTTTCCACTGTAAGCAGGCCGACCCGCAAGAGCGGCGCTTTGCCGAGATCAAAGGGTTTTTTAAAACTCCCGCGGATTTTCCCGGCTTCTTCTTCGTCAACTTCATAATACTCTATAGAAAAGTCCACATCATCATGTATCTTTTGTACCGGTTTTCCTGCGATGATATCGAAGGATGTTATCAGGCTTTCATGTTTTTCGATCAATTTTTCGAAGGTGTGGGCCAATTTCTTCCGCCGCGGTTTTTCTTTTAGTTCAACCGACTGGAAAAGGTTGTAAGCGGTACTTGTCAATTCCATGCGCTGCTGGATGAAGATCCTGTCCTGGGCTGGAGATAAGGGATAGTAATCCTTTTTTTCGACTGCTTTTACAGGTGCATAAATAGTTTGTCCGGAATTCAAAATCAAATCCGATAGGGCCTTAATTGTTTTTGTTTTGAAAATATCGCTTAATTCGAACGCTGCATTGAACTCTTTGTGTATTTCAGAGACTAATATCACTGCTTTGAGAGAATTGCCACCGGATTCGAAAAAACTTACATTTATGCCTATTTCATCGACATTCAATACATGCTGCCATATTTCCATTAGTTTTTTATCGGTTCGGTGCCGTGGTTCTTCCATGTCTACCCGGGACAATAAACTTTCATCGGTTTTATAAGTAGGTAAACGGAGTAACATTTTTGCGGTGTGATTTTGCAGGGGCAGGAGTTGATTCTTATGGATAAGCTTACCGGGGTTTTCGCTGTGTATTTGCCAACGTTTTTCTAATGAATAAGCCTCTTTTTTCTCTTTTCTATAAAAAATATGATATTTGGCAAAGGTGGTTGAGAGGGTATCGGGATTATCTTCATCTTCGGCACAAGTCAGATTATACTCGAAATTCATTTTTTTTAAGTTATCCGACAATTCTTTAAAAGAGGATTCATAAATAGCAACCTGATAAGGGTGGGGTCCGTTTTTGCTCAAAAACTCCCGCTCTTTTACGGCGTTTTGCTTCGGGATAATCAGCTCTATTATACCGGAATGCTCTTTCTCCAGGACTATCTCCAGCTGCTTATTGTTATTGGTTATTCTTATTTCCGTGTAACCTAATTGTTTGAAAAAATGGCTCCTCAAAAAAATTTGTGGGT
>JAGLQA010000092.1 GCA_023137075.1 Candidatus Aminicenantota bacterium | reverse complement strand
TTTTTTTAGTAATCATGTTGATCTTATTATTTAGTTTTTTACTTCCGGGAAAGAAAAGAAAGCCGCCTCTACCATTAGCGGAATTGCAAAATCCTAAGGGCCCGTCTTACGTGCCAATCCCTTATCCCCAGACCAGGGAAGAAATTATCACGGATGTCAAATATGTCATAAAAACACTTTATCCGGTTACGAAAGATATTTCGTCACGTGATGACCGCGAGAGAAGAGACGCCGAACTTCATGAACTATTAAAAAAGAACGGTAAATTAAAATTCGGAAAGATTCTGAAGGTAAAAAATTATTATCACGGTTTCCCGGAAGATTATATTATCCTGGTCGATATACTCGATGAGAATGACCAGCTTGATACCAGGATGTGTTTTGAGGCATCAGGTCTATGGGCCATGACTTCAATGCTGAATGAAGAACTCCAACGTAAACTTAAACCCTTTCGCAGCAAAGCGGAAGCCGAAGAATATTTTTATTCCCGGGATTACAAAACCCTGGGCAATCTTGAAATCATAGGTATGGAGCGGGTCATGTTCGGTTACTCGTATATTAGTTCATCTTCCTCCCCGGTCTGGGTGATAACAACCACTACCGGCACTTACTATATGGATACCAAGAGGTATAATGTGTACCGGTTGGAAAAGCAATTATCATTAAAAAAAATCAGGTCAATAGACAGAAAATCAAGTGAAGGTAAAGCTTTAGAGGCTTTATTCAAAAAATATTCTTCCTCCGTCACTGACAATGTAAACGATGTTCTCTACTTAGTGGACAAAATCACAAAAACCGATATATTTTCGGAAAAATAGGCAGGGAAAAAATGAAAAACAAAGTATTAATCTCGATTTTATTGATCATTATTATGCTCACCGTTCAGTATTGTGGTCCGGAAATAATCGTCCGGGTGGGACAGGTAAATAATTTCTATTCATTGGGAAGGCTTTATAAAAACCACCGTCATCACCTTTCTTGCAACCGGTAAGAGAAATTGTTATAATGTTTTTTAAAAAATGAGGAGGACGAATATGTTGCTTGAAGATAAAAAAAAATTTCAAAGGAAAAGTTCGCAAATATTCCTGGCACACTGCAGCGTGTCGCCCCTTTACAACGAGGCGCTAAAGGAAGAACAAAAAATTGCGAAAGAACAAAATAAAAAAGGCCTATTGATGATGGACGACTATTTGAACATCCTGGATAACCTGCGCACCGCTGCTGCCGGTTTGCTTAAAACCAAACCGGAAAACCTCGCCTTCGTCAAAAATACCTCGGAAGGGATGAGTATGATCGCCAATGGTTTCCGATTCCAAACGGGAGATCAAACTATCGGCTATATACACGAGTACCCGGCGAACTATTACCCCTGGAAACTCCAGGAGAGACGCGGTGTCGAATTCGTACTGCTGCCGAACCGGGATACCACTTCCGGCCTATTCTTCAGCAACCCGGAAGGCGAAGAATATTGGCCCGAGCTTTTACCCTGCGGCTGGTCTATGGCAGATCTGGAGGCCCGGGTAACCGGTAGAACCCGGATTATCGCCATCAGCCACGTGCAGTTCACCAGCGGTTTTGCCGCCGATCTCAAGCAGTTGGGTGAATTCTGCCGCTCCCATGATATCGATCTGATCGTCGATGCCGCGCAGAGCCTGGGGGCCCTGCCGCTGTACCCGGAAGAATACCATATCTCGGCAGTGGTTTCATCAGGCTGGAAATGGTTGATGGGTCCCTTAGGCACGGGGATTATGTATACCTCCGAGGAATTCAGGGCAAAGATCGGCGATGTCCAGGTGGGAGCCGGACTGATGATCCAGGGTACGGACTTCCTTAACCATTCCTGGCATCCCCATACTTCAGCAAAACGTTTTGAATACAGTACCTGCCCGGTATCTTTAGCCGCCTCACTTACAGCCTGCATCAAAGACCTGCCCGAACCGGAAAAGAGCCGGGACGAACTATTTCGCCTGCAAAACCTAATTGTCAATTTATTGGATCCCGACCGGTTTACACCGGTGAAGTTCCCCGAGCCGCATCGTTCCGGTATTCTTTCCGTGATCTGCCGCAGGGATAATCCCCAAAAGATCGAAAAAAAACTGCAAAGCAAAGGGATCGTCGTATCGGAACGCAGCGGGTATATTCGCTTCGCGCCTCACTTCTACAACACCGAAGAAGAGATTAGTAAAGCCTTGTATACGCTGGACCAAATCCGTGTATGACCGTTAAACCGATTATTGCTAAATGTTCTGTTATTTTTCTTTTCTATGATATACTAAATTTTAATGGTTTCAAAACTTACCTGTAACTGCCCTGAACCCCACTGGCGGAAGCTTATCGAAAATAGTCAGGGATATAAGCTATAATAATGCAAAAGATTTTTTTAAATTTCAAAAAAAAAGGTTTGCTTGAAAAATAAATTTATGATATTATTTATATGTATACAGTATAATACAAAAATAATTAATATTTGAGTGCTTTCCAAAATGTTGAGAAAACACAGGTTGTATTATCAATGATAATATGAAATTATCGAAAGATGTGATTCATACTATTCTGGA
>JAGLQA010000091.1 GCA_023137075.1 Candidatus Aminicenantota bacterium | reverse complement strand
AAATTTAGAAGCCATCATTTCTCCAAATGAATTCAAAGATTTTGATACCATTACTAAAAAACGTAAAAAAATTAAAAGCAGTCAATTTGAAACAAAGTTATCAACAAACAATGGTGATGAAATCCCGGTATTGGCCAACAGCACACCCATTTTTCAAAATAATAAACATTCAGGCACTTTTTGGATTTTTAACGACCTCACCGAATTAAAAACCACTATAGAAAATCTAAAAATGGAGCGGTATCTTTTTACCACACTTATGAACAATATCCCCGACTATATATATTTCAAAGATAAAGACAGTCGATTTATAAGGATCAATAAAGCTTTGGCCGGGTACCTAAGGATTAGTGAACCGGAAGATGCCATTGGGAAATGGGACTTCGATTATTTTTCTGAGAAATATGCTCGTTCTGCATATGAAGATGAAAAGAAAATATTGGAAACGGAACAACCCCTTATAGGAAGAGAAGAAAAAGAAATATGGGAGGACAAATCCGAGGTTTGGGTTTCCTCTACTAAGATGCCCTTATACGATGAAAAGAAAAAATTATTGGGCACTTTTGGAATTTCCAGGTTAATTACAGACCGAAAAATTGCAGAACAAAAACTTCAAGAAACACTTGTACAATTAAAAAAGTCCAATGAAATTGTGAAAAAAGAGAAAGAATCCGCTACCCGGGCCAACCAGGCCAAGAGCGAATTCCTGGCCCGGATGAGCCACGAGATCCGAACCCCAATGAATGGGATTATTGGATTTACCGACATGATTCTGGATACGGATTTGGATAGTGAACAAATCGATTATGTCAAAACCATCCAAAAGAGCGGAGAAATTCTCATCAACCTGTTGAATGATATTCTAGATTTTTCCAAGATTGAAGCCGGGGAAATGAGTTTTTATCCTACCGATTTTGATCCGGAGGTCACCATTTTCGATATTTGTGAGATTGTTTCCCCTCGTATAGAAACTAAACCGGTTGAAATTTGCTGCAACCTGAGTGCTGATGTCCCGGCTTACATCCACACCGACCCTGGTAGATTCAGACAAGTTATCATGAATCTCATGGGAAATGCCGTTAAATTTACCTCCAGGGGGGAAATCGAACTCTCGATGGATGTGGATGAAGAGTCCGATGACAAATTGAAAATCCATATAAAGGTCAGAGATACCGGGATTGGAATCCCCGAAGATAAACTGGAACATGTGTTCAACGTATTTCAACAGGCTGACGGTTCCACTACCAGGAAATACGGGGGAACCGGATTGGGACTTTCCATTTGTCGGAAAATTGCCAATATGATGGGTGGAAATGTATGGGTGGAGAGCAGGTTGGATGCGGGAAGTACCTTTCACTATACATGCTGGGCCCAGAAATCACAGAAAAGAGTAAAAAAGGAAACCATTTCTCATCAACTTGACGAAAAAAATGAGGAAGAACCAAAAGGTAAAGAGGCGCTGAGCACACAGCACACCATTGTGGAAGAAGCCAAACATTCGGCTCATATCCTACTGGCAGAGGATAACTCTATTAATCTGAAACTCGCCAGGGCCATACTTAAGAAAGCAGGCTATCAATTTACTATCGCTGTTAACGGCCAGGAGGCAGTGAATATATTCACTGCCGAACCGGATAAATTTGATCTCATTCTAATGGATATTCAGATGCCTGAACTGGATGGTCGTGAGGCCACTAGAGAAATCCGCAGGAGAGGTTTTACCGACATTCCAATCATTGCAATGACTGCCGAGGCCATGAAGGGAGATCGGGAGAAATGCATTGAGGCAGGGATGAACGACTATATCCCCAAGCCCATCAGGCGGGAGCTCATCTTTAAGATGGTAAAGAAGTGGCATATCGAGGAATCATAAAATAGAGAATGAAATATGAATGAAAAAAAAATAAACAGAATAGTTCCCCGCCATATTTTATGGCCGTTTATTTTGATCACAAGTTGTTTTGCCTGGTGGGGGCTTGCGAATAATATGACCGATACCCTGCTGGCCGCGTTTAAAAAGATAATGAGCATGTCTGATTTTCAGACTTCCTGGATACAGATTGCATTTTACGGTTCATATTTCTGTCTCGCTCTGCCGGCAGCTCTTTTTATTAAGAAGTTTTCTTATAAAGCCGGTGTTCTTTTGGGGCTGGGGCTGTTCATTATAGGTGCACTCCTATTTTACCCTGCAAGTATTACCATGAGCTATTATCACTTTCTTGCTGCCTTATATATTCTGGCGGGAGGTTTGTCTATTTTGGAAACCAGTGCGAATCCCTATATCATCGGGATGGGCCCCGAGGAAACGGCAACCCGCAGACTTAATCTTGCACAATCTTTTAACCCCCTGGGATCCATACTTGGAGTTATACTAAGCAAATATTTTATTCTTTCAAGCCTCAATCATGCCGGTGTTTACGAACGGGAGGTAATGACTTCCTCCCAGTTAAATAAAATTCAGGGAGAAGAACTGTCTGCCGTTATGGGACCTTATGTGGGAGTGGCATTCCTGCTTATAATAGTATGGTTTTTTATTGCTAAAATAAGAATGCCAAAAGCCGGGGAGACAGACAGTAAAGTCGAACTTTGGGCAACATTCCGGCGATTATTCAATAATAAAAATTACAGGTGGGGAGTAATTGCCCAGTTTTTTTATGTGGGCGCCCAGATCGGGGTCTGGTCTTTTACGATCCGTTATGTAATGAAAGAATTACATTTAAATGAAGAACAGTCCGCATCTTACTATCTTGCTGCCCTGGTTTTGTTTGCAATATCCAGGTTTATCTGTACCTGGTTAATGAGATTTATCTCTCCGAGAAAACTGTTAATCATACTTTCCTCCCTGGCAATAATATTAACAGCGCTGGTTATAGCCGGAAAAGGGTATGTGGGAGTATATTCCCTGGTGGGAATTTCCGGATGTATGTCGTTGATGTTTCCAACTATTTTCGGATTAGCTGTCAAAGGTCTTGGGGATGATACCAAGGTCGGCGGGTCCGGCCTGATAATGGCTATTCTTGGAGGAGCAGTCCTGACAGCAGTACAGGGCAAAGTATCGGATTTTACCGGAAGTTCTAACCTGGCATATCTTGTTCCCCTGATTTGTTTTGTTGTAATTCTCTATTATAGTACTTTTATCAGCAGTAGCTCTTATAGGAAAAATAATTAAAAAACATCTGTTTTAAAAATCAAAAATATAGTATTCTGATATATAAATAAACTTATAATATAGGAGTGGTAATTAAATGATACAAGGATACAACAACAGGGGACTCGATATAAACCTGTCCACAGGTAAAGTGACAGATTTTGAAGTAAAAGATACTGTTTTTAAGAAATACCTGGGAGGCAGAGGCATTGGAGCCTATTTCCTGAAAAAGGAATTGTCTCCAACAACAGAACCCCTTTCACCGGAAAATTTATTGGTTATTTCAACCGGGGGACTGTCAGGCAGTCTTGCCCCAGCCGGCGGGCGATTTTCAGTAACCTTTAAATCCCCGCTTACCGGGACTATCTCCAGTGCCAATTCCGGCGGATTCTGGGGAAATTCCTTTAAAAGAACCGGCTATGATGTATGTATAATCCGGGGTAAAGCATCCGTCCCGGTATATCTATATATCTCAGAAAACCGGGTAGAC
>JAGLQA010000902.1 GCA_023137075.1 Candidatus Aminicenantota bacterium | reverse complement strand
GGACCCCCAATACTGTTGAATTAAGGGAAAAAGACGCAAAAAATGTTCAGTAATTCTCATTTTGAATTTTTTTTACCACAGATTTACACAAATTATCACAGATTTTCACTGATAGATATTTTTTTTTCGCTTTTTAAATAACTTCACATGTTCTTTTGAGAAAATCTGTGTTTATCTGTGATACAGTCCGTCAAATTCTTGTTTTTTTGACAAGAAAATTTTGGACTACATCTGAAAACGAATTCATAACGATGATTTTGAGGAAAAAATTTTCACACCATTTTTTCAGCCTTTAGGTTGCGGATGTTCCGCGGTGGGTAAATCTGTGGCTAAAATTAAAATTGCGGAAAAATGTTGATAATAGTTGCATAATGCCATGTTTTGTGTAATAATAGTACCATGATTTTAAAATTTAAATATTTTAAGTTAGAATAACACGGAGGAAAAAAAATGACACGCCTCCTGCCCCGATTTTGGGGGTAGAAGGTAGCGTAAAGCCTTTGTTATCAATGCTTTTTGGTCTTATACCTGCCGAGATCGCACCCATTTATCGTAAATCAGAAAAACACTTCACTCGCAACTCCAAACTTCCTTTTCCCAAGCTGATTACTTTTGTATTATCTATTACATCAAGCGGCAAAAGTAAAGGTGTAGACAGCAAATCTGGTGAATTTTTTAAAAATGCACGTCGTAGTGGTTTATGGCTTGATGCAGAGGCCATTCATCGAAGTACTGTCACTAAGGCCCGAAATAAGGTACCCTGGAAAGTATTTGAAGAAATCCATAATGATTCAGTAAAGTTGGCATACGATCTATGGCCTGAAGATTCCGATTATACGTGTTATACGTGGAAAGGAATGTCTGTTTTTGCTTTTGATGGGTCTAAGTATATGCTTCCCGCCACGGCAGATCTGCGAGAGGAATTTGATCCCGGCAGTGGCATGCAAAATCCTGGAAAAGGTCATTACCCTCAATGTCTTGTGAGCACGGCCTATGACGTATTCCGACGCCTTGCTGTTGGCAGAACTGTTGTCGGATATGATAGTTCCGAAAGAGATGAAGCCAAATTATTAATTCCGAAAATACCACCAGGTAACCTTCTGGTATGGGATCGTGGATATCCCAGTTTTGAATTCTTCAAATTTCTCAATGAAAACTATGACGGATATTATTTATTTCGATCTCCGGCTTCGGGTTCATTCGGTGTTGTGGCAGACTTTATCAAAAGTATGAAGCAGGAAGAGGTTGTTGTGATCAATCCACCTCATAGCTATATCTACAAAGAAAAATCAAATCGTCAGCAACGTAGAGAGGAAAAACCCATTACCTTAAGAATTATCAGGCTTGAAAGTCCTGATGGAACTTTATCGGTACTTTTAACCAACCTCATGGACCAAAAAGAATTCTCCCAAAAAGAAATCACTGATTTGTACTATCGACGGTGGGAAGTAGAAAGCTATTATCGCGATGAAAAAATCTTTCTGGATATTGACACCTTCCATAGTAAAACTATCAACGGAATCCGACAGGAACTATTTGCTGCATTGATAATGTCTGTGATAACAAGAATTCTTATGATTACAGCACTACCACCTTCCCAAGAAAAGGAAAACTCAAAAAGCGAACCAATTCAATCACCAATAGAGTCAAGGGCCACTTTAACAGAACCGCAGTTTAAAAATGCGGCAATGGCATTCGCCGCTGATGCAGCTCTACTAACTCCTCAAAATCCTGAGATAGCCGCTAAGATATTTAAGGAACTACTTGAAGAGATACGCAGGGTTAAATACTACAGACCCAAAGTGCCTCGGCTTTCCAAACCAAGGATTACGAAAAAACCTCCGAACAAATGGGCTGATCGTAATTATAAGAGAAGGGAGAACGCATGAATGGCTTAATTCAACAGTATTGGGGGTCC
>JAGLQA010000901.1 GCA_023137075.1 Candidatus Aminicenantota bacterium | reverse complement strand
CGGATATGACTACGGAGACGATGACAGCAATCCGTCACCTGCAGGTGACGGTGCTCATGGCACAGCCTGCGCCGGTATCGTCGGTGCCACTCAAGGGAATGCTGCGGGTGTAACAGGAATCGCACCACTTAGCCGAATCATGCCGATAAAAATCTGGAAAGATAACGGGCAAAGTGCCTCGGTTTCCGATACTGCCGATGCTATTGATTTCGCCTGGCAAAATGGCGCCCATGTTTTAAGTAATAGTTGGGGATTCTCATCAGCTTCCCACACTATATTTCCGGTCATAACAGCCGCTATCGGGCGGGCCAAAACCCAGGGGCGAAACGGTCTCGGGAGTGTGGTAGTTTTTGCTGCCGGGAATACAGCGGATCATTCTAAAGGGCAACCGGGATACGCAACATTTCCGGGAAGTCGTTCCAATGTGTTAACCGTGGGTGCGTCTGATCGTTACGATAAGCAAGCCAATTACAGCCCGACAGATAACGACGTCGATATAGTTGCCCCAAGTCACAAGGCCTATCGCTGTCAAATCGCGACAGAAGATTTTGAGGTGTGGACAACCGATATAACGGGAAACGCCGGGTACAACCCCTATCATAACCCGGGAAGTGACTGCCTGCCACCGCACGGGACGAAGTTGCCAAAAGATAATGATAATTATACCGGTTTAATGGGCGGGACATCCGCATCATGCCCCTTGACAGCCGGAATAGCCGCATTGCTATTGTCGGTAAATCCCAATCTAACCGCAGTTGAAGCGGAAGATATCATTAAGACCACTGCGGAAAAAATCAATAATAGTGCCGGTACATATAATGCATCAGGACATAGTGCCCGTTATGGATACGGACGGGTAAACGCGCACCGGGCAATCGTACCGACTGTAATCATATCCGTAAAACCTAAGAGAGTTCAAAAAGGTAAACCCTTTTCAGTAAAGGTTACCGGTTCGGCGCCCTTTGGTTTGAAGAGTATCTGGTGGTTCGGAAAAGAAACAGGTATAGCTGATATCGATAAGGCTCATTGGCATAATGTATCCGATTCAAAAAAGGTGTATACATATAAATGGACAGGTGTTACGATTAATAAAAAAGGGACTTTCACGTTAGGAGCAAATGCGCGCGACGTCAAATATCCCACTCCCGGAGACGGCTTCCCTCATCAAGCTTCCGAGGGATCCGGTATTGCTTATACCACGGTTAAAGTACCCACATTGGCAGGATGGGGTATTATACTCTTAAGCCTGCTCTTTATCGTATCCGCTGCGACACGAAAAAAAGGTACATCAATAAATTCTTAAGATAGATATCGCATTCGGAAACAACGTGACAATGAAAACGGTGTATACAAATTTGACCGCTAAAAACAGGGATGCAATAAAATACGTCCTATCATGGGGCAGGCAAAATTGGAATACTATCCGGTTTTGCCTGCTCTTTGCCTTATACCTGGCAGGGATTTATTTTCTTATCAAAACAAATTGGGTTGAATCCAATTTACTATTACCTCTTTCAAAAAAAATGGCACAGCTAACCAACTGGCTCTTGAATATCCTCGGCTTGACTACTCAATACTATAATTCCATCGTTTTTTCCTCCCAGGGTTTCGCCATCGAAATAATCAACAAATGCACCGGCATTCTCCAGGTTGCTTTTTTTGCATCAGGCGTATTGGCTTATAGATGTCCGTTTATAAAAAAAATTCCCGGATTTATTACCGGGATTTTGGTGATTTCCGTTTTCAATTTAACCCGGATTGTGACTCTCTTTTTTATCGGTGTATACGCGCCTTCATGGTTCGCCATTTTCCACGGCGTTATATGGGAATTCGGCATGATTATCGTAACGTTTTCCATGTGGCTGTTCTGGTTAAAGAGAGTGAATTGGGGCAAAGTCATTCTCGAAAAAAACGAATGTAACCATTCCGTGAAAAACATAGAGGTTCAAAACAACTAAATACCCGTTTCCCGCAGCTTTTAGGGGCTACGAAGGGAGGGGGAGATTTAATGTGAAATTCAGGTGATAAAGGGTGTGAGACAATTTTGTGG
>JAGLQA010000900.1 GCA_023137075.1 Candidatus Aminicenantota bacterium | reverse complement strand
GATTTCCGAATCGAAATCGATCTCTAAACCGCCTTCATGTCCCGTTTCATGTTTGCGATCCGCTGCCTGTCCCGCGAAGTAGTATAGTTTAACAACCACGGAAAATAGCAGGGAACCTTCGTGGGTGGACAGTGTCACTGTTTCGGAGTTAGGTAAGAATTACACCGGGGAATATGATTGATGAAGGTAAGCCCCCTTTTTAGATCTCCGGAGAAACTCATAACCGTGCGTCGATATTTCAGGTTGCCCCGCACGGTGACTGCCGGTTCATCGATTTTGGATTTAAGTGTGAGATCAACGACGCCGTCTTTCTCTGCAAGATCGGAAAAATATCCGGAAATATCGCGAATCAAGCGGGCCAATTCACCTTTCCCTCTGACTTTCGCAACCTTTATTTTGAATTCTCGTTCCGCCCGGGCAAAATATTCCCTTTCTTTTCTATCGGGAAAGGAAAACTGTCTTTCGATTTCCGCGAATTCCTCTATTTTCAACCGGGTATCTTTTATTTCCCGTTTTAACCGGTTGATTTCCGTTACGGTTGGGAAAAAGTATAACAGCATATATAACGCAGTTAGCAGCAATATAGAAAGAATGCCGGTCAACCGGATAAGGAAGTTCCGTTTTTTCATTGGACTTCAATCTCCCCCACTAAAGTGAAAGAAATCCCCTCCCCTAACTTAGAAGACGTCACGTTGGCTTCATAAACCCCTCCTAACTGCCGGTAAAAACGGTTTAATTCCGTCTTTGGGTCGGTGGTGTTTTCCCCGGGTGTGGCCCGGCCCGCGATGGAAAAACGGAGATTCTGGGCCGAGGGCGTTATTTCGATTTTAGATAATACGATACCGCTTGTGCGGATCAAACTGGTTCTCCTGATAAAATCCGCACAGGTAAAAGAATAGGTAACGGGAGAATCGGCCATTAACCTGTTTTTGTAGAATTCGATTCGCTGCTTTTTGGCCTCGTCAATGCGCGATACCCGTTGATTGAGTGATCGATACTCCGCCTTAATTTTAGAGAGTTCCTCTTTATGAACACCTTTCACGCCCCGGATGTAAATGGTGCCGGCTGTCAAAATTGCGATAACTAAAACAGCGGCTGCACGCAGCCCCCAGAATTTTTTGGAACGATTTTTTTGCGCCGGGACACCGGCATTGTCGGCGTTATTTTTTGTCATTTCTCATTATATCATGAAAAAACACTGCCCGGCAAATCATTGCCGAAGGGTGGGGGAGCCCGAAGGACTCCCCCGCTTATTGTTTGTTTCTACTGGGTAGGACGGGGACGGTGCGTGTGAATGTGGGAATGATGCAAAAAGCGGAATCGGAATAGGGGGATGTGACAAAAACTAAATATGTATCCAGGCAGCCTTCACCATGACGTGGTCAGGGAAACGCTTAAGGCGTGAGACTGGTATGGCTTCTATATCAAGCCGGTATAATTTCAAAAGGATAGGCAACCTGGGTGTATTTAGTGCTATGCGTTTCTCATTTATGCGAAGGATTAAACGGAGAACAAAAAAATATAAAAAAAGGTATGTGCTATCAAGTGTTTTGAGAACATTCCCACATTCACACTCACCGTCCCCGATTTTCCCTCATTTTAGTCCTCCATAAATATTATACTGTTTTAAGGTATAAAGTATTCAATTCCGGTTGTCAATCGCCCCTTAACTCCGGCGTGCCAATTTGTTGGCAAAAATACTAATCAGCCCCCCCAGCATGATATAACCCAGTGTTACTTCTAACATAACCCAGAATTGCAGCCAACCGCTTTTAGGTATAATATCCCCGAAACCCAGGGTTGTAAATGTTACCACACTGTAATACAAAAAAGAGAAACCCGACCATATTTCATTTATATGCTTTGCTTCAAAGAGGGAATGGTCCTGAAGATAAAAAACATTATGGTATATGAAAGCGAAAAATACCGCAAAAAGGAGTGACCACAAAGCCCATCTCCATATACTCCTGCCGCAATC
>JAGLQA010000090.1 GCA_023137075.1 Candidatus Aminicenantota bacterium | reverse complement strand
AAACATTCAAGATCAGCCCGGGTTTTAGGGATAGGAATTGCAGGTGAAAACCTGATAAGATTTGCTTCGATCATGAATGAATATAACCGGGCGGTAGGAAGAGGCGGAGCCGGAGCGGTAATGGGGGCAAAAAATTTAAAAGCCGTTGTGGTGGAAGGAAAAAAAAGATTTGCCCCAAAAAATGAAAAATTATATAAAATCGGTCTCTATCAAGCCAATAAAATGGTAAAAAATTTACCGGTTACTTCACGGGCATTAACGGAATTAGGCACCCCCGGACTGGTAAAATTAATTCATGCTCACGACATGTTGCCTCATAGAAACTTCATGGATGTGAGTCATAAAAAACCTGATATTGAAAAGATATCGGGTGAAACCCTGAGGATGAAAATATTTAAGACAGCAAAAGGCTGTTATAATTGTACTATCCGCTGCGGCAGAGCAACAGAGGTGGGGAATAAAAGAGGAGAGGGGCCCGAATATGAAACCATTGCCTTGATGGGGGCCAATCTGGGTATTTATAATATCGAAAAGATCGCTTTAGCCGGTTATTTATGCAACGAAACCGGAATGGACACTATATCTTTTGGCGGCAGTGTGGGTATAGCCATGGAATTATTTGAGAAAGGAATTATTGACTCTAATATTACCGGGGGTATTAAGCTTAATTTTGGAAACTCAAATATTCCGGAAGACCTGGCTAAATTAACTGCCGGCCGGGAAGGTTTCGGTGATATTATTGCCGAGGGCGCCCTCAGGATTGGGGAAAGATATCATTCTACGGAGCTGGCTATGGTGGTAAAGGGAATGGAGTTACCCGGGTATGATCCCAGAGCCTCCCTGCTTCAGGCACTTGGTTATGCAACATCTTCCCGCGGAGGATGCCACTTGAAAGGGGGTTATGCAGTGTGTCTGGGATTTTTCGGCGGTACTAAAGAAGTACATCGTTTTCTGGTAGACACCTCCGCCGGCCATAGTGTTGATGCCCAGGATGCAGGTTGTATTTCAGATGCTTTAGGTATTTGCAGGTTTACCTCTTATTCATTTGGAGAGAGTGAACTTTCCCGGATATATTCAGGATATACCGGTTTGGATTATGGACCTGAAGACTTTAAAGATTCCGCCCGCAGAATACAGGATACAGAAAGAGTTTTTAACAATGAAGCCGGCTTTACCCGGAAAGATGATACCCTGCCCCGTAGAATGTTTACCGAAAAATTAAATATCGGAGGTGTTGAAAGGGCTATTGATGAAAAACAGCAATTTGAAAAAATGCTGGATAAATACTACGAAATAAGGGATTGGGATAAAAACGGGGTGCCGGTAAATTTTAGGGATGATTCAAAATGAAAAATATAAAAAAGGATATGATTAACATAGGGAAAGCAATGCTTGCCCTGGGTTTGCAGAATACTCATTGCGGCAATATTTCGGTCCGGGTGGATGATGAGATATTTATTACCAAAACCGGATCGATGAAGGCTCACCTGAAGGAAACGGACATCGTGGACCCAGGTCTTTATGAACCCAAATCCGGACTTTTTCAGGCTTCATCCGAAACCGGCACTCATAAAAAAATCCTGGAATATGCCGGTTCCGTTGTTCATGCTCACTCAATGTCGGCAACCCTGCTGTCTTATATAACAGAGGTAATCGATCCATTGGATATCCTGGGGAAAAAACATCTGGGCTTGATTCCTGTAATGGAATTTGAATATCCGGTGGGTTCTAAGGAAATGGAAGAAGAAATACCAAAAATTCTTAAAAATAACAAAGGGATGATAATAAAAACCCATGGCCCTATAACAAGGGGGGCCAATGTATATGAAGCCTTTTTTCATATTAATATCTCCGATTATACATCAGAGATATTATTAAATTTAAATATGCTGAAAATCCCCACTCCATCCCTCCCGGGAATGAATTATCCTAAAATCGATGATTATTCTGTCCCACCCGGTAAAAAGGATACCAAAGACCTTGAATTAATAAAACAGTTTAAAATGGTTGCAACCGATATGTTCAGTATGAAATTAAGTCCCTTTCACACCGGTTCCATCAGTGTCCAGGATGGAAAAGAGATGCTTTTCTCCCCTTTTGCCTCCTCTCCTGACTATTTTGACAATGACATATACAGAGTAGATATAAATGATTCTTATAAAGATTTTTTCTACACGCTTCATCAGGCAGTTTACCGCTATTCCCACTCCCAGGCAGCGGTTTTCACTCATTCTCCCCAGGCTGTTGTACAGGGTTTTCGTTCAATCCGGGCCGGTGAAGACAGGATTATCCCCATTGATGCGGAGGGAGGGTACCTGTATCCTGCAATCCCTGTGGTTTTACCGGATGAAGATATAAAAGTAATCATTAAAAAAGCGGAAAGATACAAGATGGTGTTGATTGCCGGGATGGGTGTCCTGGCTATAGGGCATACGCCAACCCATTGTATTCACCATAATTCATCGATGAAGAATATTTCTTTTCTAAAAAACCAATTGGAGATAATGGAAAAAACAAAAATAATTAAGGATATTTCCAGGTTCCTGGATAAAAGGGGGAAAGATTGGTAAAAAAGAATAATCCATATTTTCTGGCAATCGATCTGGGATCGTCAGGTGGAATTATAATGTCCGGTTCCTTTTCCGGCAATAAACTGGAATTAAAGGAAATAGATAGGTTTGTTATTGGAATGACAAATATTTATGATAACTGGTACTGGAATGTCTATCAGTTTTTTGAAAACATAAAGAAGGGGATATCTAAAAGTGTCGGACAATTCGGATATCCCGCCTCAGGTATGGCAATAAACACCTGGGGAGTTGATTTCGGCTTACTCTCTGAGAACGGAGAATTGATGGGGCTCCCTTTTGCCTACCGGGATCCAAGAACAGATGGGATTTTTGAGAAATTTTTTAAAATTATCAGTAAAGAAGATTTATACAAACTGACTGGAATTCAATTGATGCAGATCAATTCAATATTTCAATTATATGCAATGAAAATCCGGAATCATCCATTCTTGAAAATGGCAAAAGATCTATTGTTTATTCCGGACATATTGAACTATTTTTTTACCGGGAAAAAGAATACCGAGTTTTCTTTTGCAACAACTTCGCAAATGTACAATCCAATCCAAAAGAGGTGGGAACAAAAAATCTTTGAAAAAATGGAGATTCCCATGAATATAATGCAGGATATTATTGAACCCGGAACAGAAATTGGAGTTATAAAAAAATCGATTGGAGATGAAACCGGAGCATCGAATCTAAAGGTTTTTGCCCCCGTTTCCCACGATACCGGTTCTGCGGTTGCTGCAGTTCCTGCCTGTGAGAAGAACTGGGCTTATATCAGTTCCGGGACCTGGTCACTTTTAGGGGTTGAGACGAAATCGCCAATTATCTCCCCAACAGCATCCCGGTTAAATTTTACAAATGAGGGGGGATTAACTCCACTTTCCGGGTACAAAAAAACTTAACCGGCCTGTGGATAATTCAAAAGCTTAAGGGATCCATAAAAGAATTAGAACTATTGGATTATTCGGAAATTATGAAAATAAGTGCAGGTTGTCCGGAATTTACATCCTTTATCGATGTTGATGACCATGATTTTCTGAATCCTGCAAATATGGAGTCGGCAGTTATTAATTATTTGAGTAAAACAAAGCAATCCGTACCGGACAATCCTTTCGGATTAGTTAAGGTTGCCCTTGAAAGTCTGGTTTTTAAATACAGAATATGTTTTGAACAATTAGAAAAAATATTATCGTTCTCCATAAGGAATGTTCATATTATAGGCGGAGGTTCAAATAACCTGGTTTTGAATCAATATACAGCTAATGCAACAGGAAAAAAAGTATTCGCTGGACCGGGGGAAGCTACTTCCATTGGTAATATTGCCGTACAATCCATTGCAAACGGATTGGTGAAAACCATAAAAGATGCGAGGGTAATAATAAAAAATTCATTCTCTATAAAGGAATATGAACCCTGTGATAGTAAAAAGTGGGATAAGGCCTTTATAAGATATAAAGAATCATTAAAACTCAGTTAATCCAATAAGGGAGGAAAAGTGAACTCTAAATTTAAATTTATTAAAAAAAATCCGGAAAAAAGATTGATCGGGACTACACCTAAGATCGGTATCAGGCCGGTAATTGACGGTAGAAGAAAGGGGGTGAGAGAATCCCTCGAAGGGCAGACATTTAAAATGGCCGAAAATGCCGCTAAGTTTTTGAGTGCGAACCTGAAGCATGCGAATGGTCTTCCGGTGGAGTGT
>JAGLQA010000009.1 GCA_023137075.1 Candidatus Aminicenantota bacterium | reverse complement strand
TCTGAGTCTTTCCCGATAATAATTGTGCGGATAACAATGACTCATAAAACCATAACATTGATCCAGGACTTTTTCTAATTGGATTAGTATTTCCTTAATATCATCCGGAGACGATAGCTTTTTTTTTATTTTTCCTATGGGGTTATTAATACCGTCGTCTTTATAAAAAACTCGGCAAGTTTTCCTGGAATATTTTTCTCCCTTCACTGCAATTTCATCATCTCCACATTTTTCTTTTTGCAAACAACAATAACGCACCGTTTCCGGGAACAGTATATCTATCATATTTATCGCAGATTCTATATCATCATCAATGAGAAAATTCCGTGCTTCCTCCAGAAGTTCTTCTTTAAAAAACCTTTTCAAGCTTTCCATAAATTTGTTTTCAAGTGCCATGAAAGCACCGCGGAGTTCCGAATACATCTTTTTTTTCTGATCTATAGAGGTTTTTTTTGAATTATATCGTTCTTTTGCTAATTTATTCAATGTTTTTTTTATAAATATATTAAAATCGATTTTTTCTTCATCTTTTCCATTTGCAAAGTCCTTAAGCGAAAAATACACATCTAATTTTTTGAAATATTCAATTATATCTTCTTTTTCTGCAATTGGTGGGTTTTCTTCGTCACATGGAAATTTATAAATATCTCCTTTTATCAGTTCGTAAAATATTATTCCTAATGAGTATTCGTCGGTATTCAATCTTGGATCATCCCCCTTTTTCAGCTCGGGAGCTGCATAAACAGATTTTTTCAATATCTCCTTTCTTCTCTTTTTAAAGCTTTCTTCTTTTTGGGTTTTTGAATGATTTGTTTCTTCGAATTCCGACAATCTGAAATCAGCTAACATAGGAGTCCTTCCCGGCTTTTTCTCTCCTGTGAAGTATAATATATTTTCCGGTTTAACATTACAATGGCTGATGAATCTATTCGTTATAAAAGGTCTTAGCTTTTCACAAATTACGATTAGATGCCTCATGCAATAGAATGCCCATACCATTCTACAATAACTGTCTTTTTTACTATCTAAGGAATTATTAAAATTTATATTTATTCCCTTTTCATTGAAATGTTCTATACGATTTTTTAAGGAGCAATCGGCCGGCTCCATTAAATAACATGGATTTGATTTATCCCTATTATTTTTAGTGCTAACTTTTCCATGTTCTTTAACTTCAACAACTATATACTTTTTAAAATTTTCCTTTTCTTCCTTTTTCTCCTCATTAAAATTAATTCCCAGCGACGTCAACTTGTTTATTTCATTATCTACATCCTTCTTTTCATCATCTGATATTCCATTCTTGAGAATTTTAATTGCATATTGCCTTGGGTCTTTACCTTCATGTTCCTCTTTAACAAGCCATGCCTCTGTGCATTCTCCTTTACCCAATAACTCTTCTACAATAAATTCTCTCTCTCCCTTATCCTCTTGCTTGCCTTTATCTTTACTGTTTTCGTTAATTCCAGGTAAACTTGTAAAAATGAGTATATCACCTTCTTTTAATGAGAGGCTAAAATTTTCATCCTTATTTGGCATCTTTTTGTTATCCATTTTCTTTTTAATAGGAACTTTTATATTTTTCCATTTCGTCACGTAAAGTTCGCTGACGATATGCCCGCTCCCAGGGTTTAGGCCCCTCTACCACATGATGACCCAAAATCATGGCGTCGATTTCTGTTTTCAGGAAACACCTGGCTGCATCCGCGGGTGTGCACACAATAGGCTCCCGGTCATTGAACGATGTGTTCAATACCATGGGCATTCCCGTAATTTTCTCGAATTCAGAAATCAACCGATAATAAAGTGGATTCATCTCTTCTTTTAGCAATTGCACCCGGCTGGTGCCATCGACATGCAATACCGCCGGTATCTCTGCGCGGCGGCCCCGCGGCACATAATAGGTGGCAAGCATGAACTCTGCTGCACCCACCGGTGACTTCTCCGTATCCAACCAATTAGACCATTTTTTCCACAGGATTGTCGGACATAAGGGCCTGAAAGGTTCCCGGTGCTTAACTTTATGATTAATCCTTTCCAGCGTGGCACCACTCCTGGGGTCTGCCAGTATACTGCGGGTGCCCAATGCCCGGGGGCCAAACTCCATCCTGCCCTGGAACCAGCCGATTACATCCCCGCGGGCCACCATCTCGGCAGCCGTTTTTGCCGGGTCTGAAACCTTCCGATGAGATAACCGATATTTATCCAGTACTTTTTCAATCTCTTCATTAGTATATTCCGGGCCGAGATAGGGTGTATTCATCCGGCAGCGCCTCGATTCGTTTTTTCCATCAGGCCGGTTTTGAAACAGCCACAATGCTGCTCCAAGAGCAGTCCCGGCATCGCTTGCAGCAGGCTGCACCCAGATGTCTTTAAATTTGGAATCCCGGGCTAACATTCCGTTGGCAACACAGTTTAATGCGACACCGCCTGCCATGGCAAGATTGGACAAACCGGTTTCTTTATAAACCATATTTCCCAGACCAAGAAATACTTCTTCCGTTACCTTCTGAAGAACAGCCGCAACATCCGCATGTTTCGTATCGCCCTCTCCATAGCGTAAGGGCTCATAGGGAAGCCGTTTCTCTACCCCGGCAAATATTTGTTCAAGGCAAGAGTAATCCCCATAATACAAATTCCTATCAAGATTAGAGATACTGAAAGTACCGTCTTTATTAAGCCGGATAATCGAACCCATGGCTTCCCGGAAACGTTTGGGATCGCCATAGGAGGCCAATCCCATAATTTTGCACTCATCGTAATTTCCCCTGAATCCGAGGAAATTGGTGATCAATTCCCATACAAAACCGAGAGAATGAGGATAAGGTATATCTCGTAAAACTTTTAATTCGTTTCCCTTGCCTACAGCCATGGTTGTCGTTTCGTATTCGCCGATTCCATCGATAGAAAGGACCGCCGCTTCATCAAAAGGAGACGCATAATAAGCACTGGCAAGATGACAGAGATGATGATCCAGGTAATAAAAACGCTTCCTTATTTCAGCTTCACTCATACTGTAACGTATGGATAATAATTTGGGAATTAACTGGTTGAATCCTCTGAAAATATCCTCGCCGCGCTCCGTTTTATAACCACCGGACAAAACAGGACCATAACTTAGTAAGTATTCTCTCTTTTTTTCCCGCTCTGCAATAGAGAAAGAGTAACCGATCCATTTTACATCAACTAAAGTTATCCCGGCCTTTTTTAGGCAAAAATCGATCGAGTCGTAGGGCAGGATCGGCGTATTGTCGACTATGGCGGATTTTCCATGCCTGCGGCGGTTAAACCGTTCTTCCTCGACTGCGGCTAATATTTCCCCATCCGCAATTATAGCGGCACTACTTTCATGATAGACAGAATTGATTCCTAAAATATATTCAGTACTCATCTGCTATTCCCCACCTTTACTAAAAACCGCCTGACGAAGCGATAAAACCACCTCGTCTTCCAATTGCCTGAACTCCTCATTATTCTTCAACTGAACGTCCCGGCTTTTAAAAGGAACCGAAACAATTTTAAAACAACGACTCGGTATCACCGTAGATATATAGATACGGTCCGCCAGGTAGACGGCCTCCTCTACATCATGGGTTACAAATACTACCGTAATTTTTTCTTTACGGCTGATCTCCTGCAGGAGTTCTTGCATCAGCCAGCGCGTTTGAGCATCGAGGGCCCCGAAAGGTTCATCCATTAGAAGTACTTTCGGACTTACTGCCAGGGTTCTCGCTATAGCAACCCGCTGCTTCATCCCACCGGATAGCTCATTAGGGAATTTTTCCCTGTGCTCCGCAAGCCCTACTATTTCCAAATAGTACAGTGCCCGTTCCCTGATCTTATTCTCTTCTTTCATATAAAGCCGCATACCGAATTCGACATTTTCCAATACCGTCAGCCAGGGGAACGATGTGTAACCCTGGAAAACCATTGCCCGGTCACGGGATGGTCCTTCAATAGATTGATTTTCCATTAATATCCGACCCGAAGTCGGTTCCTGGAGACCGGCAATAATGCGTAAAATGGATGTTTTTCCACATCCCGATGGCCCCAATAATACGAAAAACTCCTCTTTATAAACAGCGAAATCAGCAGCGGCAATGATTTTCCGGTATTTTCCTCCTTGTTCTTTAAAGGAGAGTTTTACATTTTCTAACTTTAACAGGTAATCGTTTTCACTCATTTTTCTTCCAATCAAAGAATAAATTTCCCAGGATACGAAAAGAAAAATCACTAATAATGCCCAGAAAACCGATAGTTAATATACCGACGATAATTTTATCGGTTCTCATGAACCTCTGGGCCTCGATAATCACCGAACCTATTCCGGTGCGTGTGGCAACGAGTTCAACAATAACTATCGTAGTCCAGCCGATCCCCATCATTACCCTCATACTCTCCCATATTCCCGGCAGCGCTGCCGGTACGATAACCTTAAAAAGGGTTTGCCTCTTCGAGGCCCCGAGAGTATAGGCTGTTTCGATAAAATCTTTACGAACATTTGCGGCAGCATCGGCAACCATTAAGACTAAATAAAAAAATATCGAGATGAAGAGTATAGCAACTTTCTGAGTAAGGCCGATCCCTACCCACAGGATGAGCAGCGGGATAAATGCGGCTGCCGGCATGTAACGTATAAAACCTACAAAAGGTGCAATCAATGAGTCGAAGAATTTAAAGCTCCCGGCTAAGATTCCTAAGGGGATGGCTAATAATGTTGAAGCCAGGAATCCCAACAGGACCCTGGATAAGCTGGTAAAAATATCTTTCCAAAAAGCATCTGTGGTGAACATATCGATACCCGATTTAATTACCTGGGTCGGGGAGGGCAGGAAAACGGTGTTTACCAGTTTCCCGTAAGATAAGACGCACCATACCACGAGAAATAGAACAAAGGGTATTATTATCAACACTGTTCGTAAACCCGGGCTGATATCTTCTCTTATAGCAAATATACTCTTTTTCAATGCTCACTCTCCGTCTTTTCTATCGCACTCAAAACAGTAACATCATAGGCATTAAAACCGGCAAATTTCTTTTGAATCAATCCTTCCTGTTTATATATCTCGATGGCTTCATCAAAACGAAGAGCAAATTCTCCTGATTTAAAGTATTGAAGATTTTCCTTGTAGTCGGAAAATCGTAACCCCTTTAACATTTCCGTTACCTCTTCCGGCTTGATCCCCATATTTCTACCGATAATTTCACATCCTTCCTTGGGATTTTCCTTCAGGAAATCGATCGCTCTAAACCAGGCTTTGAGAACAGCGACCGCCTCTTCTTTTTGATTTTCCAGCGTGTCATAACTAAACGCAAATAAATCGACAATAATCCCGGGAGCTTCGGCTGAACTGATTATCTTATGACCATATTCCGGCTTATTTGCTTTGCTCAACCATGGTTCCCATGTTACAGCGGCATCTACCTTGCCGGCCATGAATGCTACCGCCGCATTACCTGCTTCCATATATACCGGGATAATGTCTTTAGAATTCATGCCCTCTTTTCGAAGCAGAGTTAATAGAAAAAAATGGGAAGGAACTCCCTTAGGGAAAGCTACTTTTTTTCCTCTTAAGTCTTTTAGATTTTTAACACTGTTGACAGCAAGAATACCGTCACTACCACTCGACTCATCTATCTTTAATACTACTTTTGCTTTTAACCCACTGGCAATTCCACTGGCTATAGAATCAAGAGAACCGATGATTCCCTTTAGTTCGCCGGAAGCAAGAGCGCCCCTAAGTGCGCCGTCATTCTCAATTTTCCAAACTTCTCCATTAACGCCCTCTTCTTTAAAAAAACCCTTCTCTTCTGCAATATAGAAAGGCCCAAAACCAACCCAACTGACGATACCGATTTTGAATGAACCGGGTTCTTTATCCACAGGTTTTTTTACTATGACACCTATAATTACCAGGACACAAATGAAAATCAAAAACAAAGCAAATGCTAACCTCTTTTTTAATTTCCTATCTATACCGTTGTTAAATCTCATTTTTTGGTCTCCTTTTTTTGTCCTCCATGCAGTTATTAATGATATAGCCAGGGAAGCTGAGTTTTGCGAATCTAAAAAAAATCACCCTACCGGTTATAATGCTTGCACTGGGGGTAAGCTACCGCCATTAGGTTGACTGGGCATATTAAGATGAAAACATCTCATCCTCTTTTCTTTAACAGCGGATGATTTTTTCATTTACATCCATTTTGGAAAAGCATTATAACTTTATTTAGGTAGCATATTTTAGCTAAAATATAAATCCATAAAAAAGTCAATGAATATATATAAAAAATTCAGTGATAGCGTTGATATTGGATGGCTTATAGTGTGGAATATTCAAGATTTAAATGAAAGAGTTAAGCGAAATTGTTGTTATACTATAGATATTTTGGGGGTTTTTTTCAGTCGGACAAGGAGAGTTTACTTTTTTAATGATAGCTGGCGAATAATTTTTTTTTTAACGTTTCAGACCCTTGTCAGTTCATCGTTTTGGCAAAATAGTGTGAAATTCTATGGAATTTTGGTTTTAATTTTTTTTATTTTTTTTCGGAATTTTTAATCCTTTCGATAGGAATACTTTCTGTCCTGTTTGGCTTTGCAGTCCAGGTATTGGCAGGGAGGCTTGCCGAAATGGTTTTTAAAGACCCGGATAAAATAGTCGGCGGTGGAAAATCCTAATATCTCAGCTATACGATTTACGGTTAGATTGCCATTCTTTTGCATTAGTAACAAAGCACGTATCATTTTTTCTCTGACAATAAATTTACCGGGCGTTATATTTCTGCAGATTTTAAAGCTTCTAATTAGGTGCATTTTACTGATCTGAAATTTTTTCGCGATATCATCCACTGTTAGATTATCTAACTTTTCTAAGGGGCAATTCAGGATATAATCCACAATGCGGTTACATAGTTTTTTCCTGTTTTTTTCCATTTTGATAAGTCATTTAAATGTAATTCGTCCCTAATCTAAAGATTATAATAACAGAATTCAAATATATAACATAAATTATACCTAATTTAAATCTATAAAAAAGTAACCGGTTTACAAGTATTTCTTTTCATTTTTCGAATTAAAATCTCCTGATTTTTTTAATGGAATTTTTTGGAGAAAAGTTCCTGTTATTTTACTCTACTTTTCACTATCTGATAATTCTCAATATAGAATATGTTTTTTTTGTAGGAGTCCAAAAAAAATAATTCATGATGGGAAATTCGCATGAGACCCGAATCAAGCAGTAAAAAGTGAGTTAGCCCTTTTCGACTAGATTGTTAAAAGTTTGAATCTTTAACGGTAATTTCTTTATAACTGAATTATAATACGGAACGAAAGTTTTAGCAAATTATATCAAATGTTTGTTGTTGTACTCAAAACGCTTACCAAAAACCGTGGTCATCTGTGTTGGTTTGTGGTTAATGTGAGTTCTGAGTGATTGCAGCGCTTGCTTCATCATTCATTATTCACAATTCATCAACGCCGAATAAAGATCTCTGGATGGGATTCCGCTCTTTTTGTTTTCTCTCTTTCATCTGCGATAATTCGATCAACTCCTTCTCGATGGGATCGAGGAAGGGACTCCGTTTCAGGCAAAATTCCCGGCCCCGGATGAAGCGTTTCTCCGCATGGCAGAGGAATAGGAATTCTTTTGCCCGGGTCATGCCCACATACAACAGCCTCCTCTCCTCTTCTTGGTCACATGCCTGGGCCTCATACAGGGAGTATGGGAGTAAGCCGTCTTCGCAGCCTACGATAAACACACATTTGAATTCAAGTCCCTTGGCTGCGTGCAGGGTCATAAGGGTGACGTTTTCCAGGCCCGGCCTATACGTGTCCATACCGGTTCCTAAGGCGGCAAATTTCAAGAATCTATCTAAGTCCCGGCCAAAGTTTCCGGCCAATTCCACCAACCGCATTATGGCTGATTCATGCTCTTTTTTTTCGGCAGCGAAATAGTTGTCTACTAAAAAAACGATTATATCTTTGATATTGTCGCTAAGCTCCGGCAGGCGTGTCGGCTTTCCCCTGAGCGGCTTGCGAACCCGGAGCGGGAATGTCTCGCGCAGGGTGAGACGCTCCCGAAACTCAGCAGAGTTTTGGGTAGCAGGATTAAAAGAGGAAGAACGCTCCGTTTGGTCGCGTTCACCCGAATTTCCCACCTTAAATTTGTGGAAAATTGGATGGCGACTACAGCCTGCCCATTCCAAAAGCTTTTGGTTAGTTTTTTTTTCTTTTAGTTTTTCTTTTAATAAATTGTTTGCCGGGTTTTGCAGCAGCCGCAGCACGTCGATAATCGAACAAACCGGCTCCTGCTTAAAAAATGCCTGCTCACCAATGCTCTGGTAAGGAATGGCGTGATCCTTGAAGGCCTTCTCAACCGCTCCCATTTGCCCCTTTAACCGGCAAAGTACGGCAAAGTCGGAAAGACTCTCGATCTCCCCGGCCTGGTTGCCCTGGCTGATACTGCTGTCCATGGAGAAAAATCGCAGCCCTCCCATCATACCTTCAATGGTGCGGGCCACAAATTCGGCTTCACTCTTGTGAGTATGGTTCCTGGATATTTTTATCTTAACGCCTTTGCCCAACCCACTGAGCTTTTCGCCGGCACGCCCACCCTTGCGCATCACATCCCCGGAAGCACGGAGAATAGAATCCGAACAGCGGTAGCTTTTTTTTAACCGGTAGAGCGCGGCTCCGGGAAAATCATCCGTAAATCTCTTGATGAAACCGGCATCGGCGCCGCGGAAACCATATATGGCCTGGTCCGGGTCGCCTATCACACACAGGTTGGCTCTTTCGGCAGACACCAGGTTCATGATTAAACGGTATTGCGCATGGTTGATGTCCTGGTACTCGTCTACCATTACCCAGCGGTATTTGTCTCTATAATAATCCCGTATCTCAGGATAAAGATCGAGGATTTTTACCGGCAAATAGATTAAGTCATCTAAATCGAAACAATTATACTCTTTTAACAGGGTTTCATAGTGTTGGTATACCTCTGCCAATTCCGGGTCGACTATCTCCGCCACCGGTTTGATCTCCTGCTTAATCCGGGTCACAGCTTCGGAATACCTATTAATTTGCCCTTTTTCACAGCCGGGGATGCGCCGGAGCAACCACTTCCTGTCCTCCTCGCCGATTAGTGAAAAGTTTTTGTCCCGGCCGGTTTTTTCCCGGGGCAAAGGTCCTGTCATTTTATTTTCTTCCATCAATAACTCTTCCAGCATGGAGAGACCTAAGGCATGAAAGGTGGTTACGGTAAGTTGAGAAATAATCGCCCGGTCGTCCGGCAGAGATTCCACCCGTTCTTTCATCTCGGCGGCTGCCCGGTTGGTGAAGGTAACCGCCAGGATGTTTTCCGGTTTTATGTTTTTCTCTTTAATGAGTTGAACGATACGAAAAGCCAACACCCGCGTCTTGCCGGTGCCGGGACCGGCAATGATCAATGCGGGTCCTGCAAAATGTTGGGCCGCCTGCTGCTGCTCAGGATTAAGTATGCCCACCACGCGGCGCGTGGAGCCATTAAGGGTACCATTGATTGAATTTCGGGAAATTGCCGCGGAGCGGCTAAACGCTTCCCCACGCATGTGGGGCCCCTGGACCCCCTGCAAAAGCTTTTGTTCGGTTTCTTTTTCAGGCCGTGCTTGAATCCGTGCCAATTTCCTGTATTCACGCAGGTCGAAATTGATCATCTTCCTGGGTTCGATCCGGGTCTCCGGTTCTTTATCGGTTCCGGTAAACAGGGTCTTCTGGTTGTAAAATTTTTTTTTCTCGTTTTTACGGAAGACGTTGATCCGGCCGTACTCGCCGTCAAAACCCTCTTTTACGAAAATTTCCCGGTTCCGCATACGTCTGACCGCTTCCGCCACCTCTTCACCGGCAAGAGCGGCAATTTCCTCAACCGGCACATCTAACAATAACTGTAATTCCGGGCGCCCCTTTTTTAATAAAGAAAAATACTCCCGGTCTACCTTTTTGGATTTAGGGGAAACGCCCATCAACTCCGATAAAATTTCTTTCAAAGGGATAATGGAGTAGAAGGGCATCCGGTTCTTTCTGTTGCCCGGGGCTTCCCGGTCGGAAATGCGTACCACCCGGTTCATGACTCCGACCGTTACCGTTTTGCCGCATTCCGGGCAGCTGCCCTGATGTTTCAGCGTAGTGACCGGGTCCCAGCAAATGCCGCACTTGCGGTGACCGTCGTAGTGGTATTTTCCCTCCTGGGGAAAGAGATCTATGGTGCCCAAGCAGCGCTTAGGATCGGCACTCTTCAAAGCTCCAAGGATGGCCTGGTAAGATATATCCGTATCGAAACGGTTGGCGTTCCGGCCCAATTTTTCCGGTGAGTGGGCGTCGGAGTTCGAGAGCAGCGTATATCGATCTAAAAAACCACACATCCGGTTCATAGGCGGATCGGAAGAGAGGCCCGTTTCGACGGCGTAAATATGTTCGGACAGGTCGTCGAAACATTCTTCGATTGACTCGAAACCCGACTTATCACCCAATACCGAGAACCAGGGCGTCCAGATATGGGCCGGCACAAAGAGTGCCCGGTCCGAGCAATCTAAGACTAATTCCAGCAAGTCTTTCGCGTCTAAACCGATAATAGGGCGGCCGTCGGAGGTGATATTTGCCCCGAGGCCGGTCAATTTTTGCCGGATTTTCTCCACTGTCTCAAAGTCGGGAGCAAAAATCACGTTATGCACTTTGCGCACCCTATCTTTTTTCTTGTAAATATTGCTGATCTCCGCGGTCAACATGAACCGTACTTCCTGTTCGGGAAGAAAGGGAGTTTGCAGGATGTTATCCTGTTTAAAGGCGCTCTTCAGTTTGAAAAGACCCGCTTCAGCCGGTTCGAGCTTTTCTTGTAATTCTTTCACCCAGCCCGGGTGGGTGAAATCGCCGCTGCCCACCACTGTTATTCCCTTTAGACGGGCCCAATAGTCTAAGTATTCGGGCACTAACTGCTTGCTAGTAGCTATAGAGAAATGTGAATGGATGTGAAAATCGGCAATAAATTTCATTACCTTTGTCCTGCTATTACTAATAGGTTGTGAGAGTTGGTGAAAAAAAACAAGTTGTTATGGTTCATGTTAAACCCCGGCAGCCTTTATTAATAAGCATATCACAACTTTTTGAAAAATGCAATTTTTTGTTTAGCGACCAAATAATGATTACCGCTTGAATGATTTCGCTGAAGGAAACCTGTGGTGAGCAAAAGCAGTGAAAATGTAAAAATGCAAACCACCAGGCAGATTTCAATTAGTCTCCCAGGAAACAGCAATTCTCATTTTAAGCTTTATTATTTACTAATGGCCTTTGAGACGGAAGATTTTCCG
>JAGLQA010000899.1 GCA_023137075.1 Candidatus Aminicenantota bacterium | reverse complement strand
CAAAGTCGGTGTGCAGCGGCCGCTAACTCCAATTCCGCCTCGGCCAACAGGTCCTCTATGATTCGCTTCACACTCTTGATCTCGTTGACTAAGCCCACACTCTGGCCGGACATCAACGAACCGTAATCGATGTCACCTTCCTGCACCGCTTTGCGAAGCGCGCCTTCCCAGTATTTTTCGGCTTCGTACTGGGCGTCTATTCGCGATATTTTATGCTGTTTCAACCTGTCGAGCAATTCCAATTGCAGTTTCCCGAATTCCTCTGTCCCCTTATTTTTCAACGCCCGTACTGCCACCAGCGGCAGGGCGGAATCGTATTGCGGCGTGGCAAAGGCTTCTCTGGACCGGGCCCGTTTGAACCGTTCTTTAAAATCGGGGTGAGCCGGGCTTTCTTCGGCCATGGCAAAAATAGTGCCCATCTGCACACCGGCTGCTCCCATGAGGAACAGGTGGGCAATCATCTTACCGGTGGCAATACCACCGGCGACAAATATGGGGATACCCGGGAAATTAAACAACACCTGTTGAATCAGCACAATGGTCGATACATGACCGATGTGGCCGCCCGCCTCGCTGCCCTCTAAGATGAGCGCGTCACTGCCGTACTCGATCATTCTCCGGGCGATCGATTCGGTAGAAGCGAAACACAGGGTCTTTGCACCCGCTTCTTTCGCTGCCCGAATTTCATCACTCCTGGGGAAGCTGCCGGCAAAGACGACAAAGGGGACAGCTAATTTTGCCGCTATTTCCAGGTGCTGCCGGTACATGGGCGCAAGGGTGATAAGATTGACCGCGTAGTTTGCCCCGGCCTTTTTCAGTGTTTCGATCTCTTTTTCAAACAGGTCGGCCGGCATATTCCCGGCAGCCAGGACGCCAATTCCGCCTGCATCGCTCACGGCTTTTATCAACCTGGAATCGCTGATCCAGGTCATGGCCCCGGAGATGATGGGATATTTCACCCTCAGGAATTTGCTGCCTCTTTTCCAGGATTTTAATTCCTGTAGATTTTTCATGACTACCGGATGACTTTAACTAACTTTTTGGGGATTAGGACGGTATCGAGTTGGGCGGCATTGAGCAAGGCGATTCGTTTCCACAGTTTTTCCGGAACCTTGAGGGCCTGGAGGAACCGGCTCAAGGTCTGCTGGGCGCCTACCTGCCGGACCACGACTCTTTTAGGTCTCCTGCGCAGGTATTTAATATCCGTTAAGTTGTTGAAGGACCGGATCGAATTCCGGATTACCTGCCGGTAGTTCGGATAGTCCGTGGTCTGGGAGGCGGCAAAAAAGCTGATGACATTATTACCCTTTTTAATGCCGGTCAGGCGGACGTTGACATCCTGTTGTTGGTTTTGTTGGCCGCTGCTCTGCTCAAAAACAGTGCGAACCAGCTTGTTAAAGGCCCGCAGCCCGTTTATGTTCACGAAACCTTCGGAAAGGACATTAAATTTAGATAGTTTTTTGAGCTGCTCGTTCACGTGATTATTGAGATCCATGGTCGTGGGGCCGGCAGTCAACATCATAATCGCCTTCCCATCCGGCGATGTCAATGTTACTTTCGTGGGTGTATTCTGAACTTTCCATTTGGGGGGAATCGTAAAATAAAATCGCATGACCGGATGGTAAAAAGCATTCCCCTCCACGTATCCCTGCCTGGGATTGTTTCCGTAAACCATACCGTTTATCTTATTCAGGTAGGCGTTTCTTGCTACTAACAAGGTAGTTTTGGGATATCCGGGACCGTTGATTATTTCCTGTGCCCGTTGGATTCGCCGGGGAGTCAAAGGGTGGGTGGAAAGGAAATTGGGTAACCGGCCGCCACCATGCTCTTGCGATAAACGCTGGATGGAATTAAAAAAACCGATCATTTCGCCGGACTGGTAGCCCGCCTTGCTGGAATACTCGATTCCCAATGCATCGGCCTGGTACTCGTCCTTGCGGCTGTATTTCAGGAAAAGTAGTTGAGTAGCGACCTGGGCGACAGGAGCAATATTCCTGATTTTTTTGCTAAGTCCGGAAGCCACGGCCAGGCCGATGGTAAGCAGGGTGGCGCGACTCATCGAACGGATCGAGTGCCTGGCGCTCACATGACCCAGTTCGTGGCCTAAAACCGAGGCCAGCTCGGCCTCGCTGCTCATCATGGCCATGAGGCCCCGGGTAATATAAATGTACCCGCCAGGGGCGGCAAAGGCATTTTCTACCGGTGTGTCGAGAACGGCGAAGTGGTATTTTAAATGGGGCCGGTGAGTAAGGGGCGCCAGTTTCTGCCCCACCTCAGCGACATAGGCATTCAATTTGGGATTGTCATAAATTCCATATTCCTGTTTAAGCCCCTGGTCTATCTCCTTCCCCATT
>JAGLQA010000898.1 GCA_023137075.1 Candidatus Aminicenantota bacterium | reverse complement strand
TCATGAGCTTTCCCTGTCGAGATTAGAATATGCCGAATTGACCTGGCTTATCAGCCATCAGAACATCCTGGATTTCTTAAAGAATGTTCCGGCTGAGCGCCGGTACTGCGTCAAATTCGAGGAACTGGTCAACCGGCCCCAGGCCATGGTCGAAGGAATTTGCCGGTTCCTAAGCCTGGATTTCCAACCGGACATGTTAGAACCTTACGATGATAAGAAGCAGCGCATGACCGATGGAATTCATTCGCAAGGTATTATGATCGGTGATGTCAAGTTTCACCAATACAATCGCATAGAAGCAAGTGTGGCCGATAGATGGAAGCAGTATTACCATAAAGACTTTCTCGCGGATGAAACGTGGCAGGTGGCAAAATCCTTCGGTTATAAACCTATAAATGAAAAAACTTATTCCACCGTCGAACCGGTGGAAAAGAAGGAGTTTTACCCCCTATCCTCGGCCCAGAAGAGGATTTTCATTCTTCAACAAATGAACCTGGAAAGTATGGCGTATAACATGCCCGTAAGCATCCGGCAGCCGGGACAGGCGGATATGAAAGATCTGGAACGCACTTTCCGGGAATTGATAAGGAGGCATGAAGGATTGAGAACCTCATTCGAGATTATAAAAAGTGAAGTTGTTCAAAAAATAGAGGCTGAAGTAGAGTTCGAGATAGAATATTTTCAGACTGCCGAGGAAAAAGATGAAGAAATCATCAAGAGTTTTGAAAAGCCCTTTGATTTGAGTAAAGCACCACTTTTAAGAGTGGGTGTAATAGATGTCCCCTGGGCAGAACATATATTAAAGGTGGATATGCATCATATTATATCGGACGGCATTTCGCATCGGATACTATTACGGGATTTTATGTCCTTGTACATGATGGAAGAGTTATCTCCATTACGATTGCACTATAAAGATTATTCCTTATGGGAGGATAATTTTTTTAAATCCCCTGCTTTTACAGCTCGGGAAAAATATTGGCAGGAAAATTTACAAGGAAAAATCCCGGCTCTGAATATGCCGTTGGATTTTGTACGCCCCCATAAGCAATCTTTTCAAGGCAGGGGGATAGCCTTTGTCGTACCCGGAGAAATTATAGAAAAATTAAATCGATTTGCCAAAGAACGGAAGGTGACTTTGAATATTTTGTTTTTTGCTGCCTATTCCTTGTTAATAAGTAAGTATAGTAATCAAGAAGATATTATCGTGGGATTATTGATGTCCGGCAGAAATCATACCGACCTGGAGAATATTATCGGGATGTTCGGCAATTTCTTACCGATTCGAACTAAAATCAGTGGAAATAGTACATTCTTAGAATATCTTTTAACAGTTAAAGAAGCCATTTTAAAAGCCTATGAGAATGAAGGTTACCCCTTCGAAAGAATGGCCGCTTTTCCCAATGTCCCGGTGGATTTATCAAGGAATCCGCTGTTCGATACCATGGTGAATTTTCAATACGGCGATCAAGGAAGTAATAACAAACCCCTAGAAGCGGAAGACTCAGGGAAAGGTGCAGCCCGGTACGGCGCAGAGAAAAATACATCGAAACTGGATTTTAAGATCGATGTCCATCCCGGCGAGGCCGGGGGGCTGAGTTGTACCATAGAATATGATATTAAGTTATTCAAGAAAGAAACGATGAATCATTTAATCGAGCATTTTCGTATCCTCTTAGATGAGGTTGCAAAAAAACCCGGGCAAAAAATATCCGAAATAGAAATATTTAGCAAAGCAGAGAAATTAGAGCTTTCAGAAAAAAGAAACGTCAATCGGCACCCGAAAAATAAAACCGTTAAGGCAGCCGTCAGTGCTACCTTTACCGCCGAACCGATTAACGACTATATTAAATGGTGGGGAAAACAGTTCTCACTGGACATCGATGTGGAATTTGCTCCTTACAACCAGGTTTTCCAGGAATTACTGGTCGAAACGAGCCTGCTGTCGAAAAACACGGGTATAAATGTTTTATTGATCCGCTTCGAAGATTGGATTCACAATGTTGATTTGCCCGATGAAGACAGGTGTAAAAAATTAGAGAAGGACTTTGCCGACTTAATAAAAATATTAAAAAATAAGAAAATATCCACACCTCATTTTATAGGAATATTTCCCCTATCGACTCACCTCTCGCTGAGTCCCGCTCT
>JAGLQA010000897.1 GCA_023137075.1 Candidatus Aminicenantota bacterium | reverse complement strand
TAATAGGCTTTCAATGGAAATGTCAGTCCATTTACAGCGAGCCATCGGCAGTTTGATGAAACAATTGATCGGCCTCAGCGCCAAAGTGGAAGAGAGTGTAAAACGGGCCGTTCAATCCCTGGACGAGGGAGATGCCGAACTGGCCCGCAAAGTCATAAAAGATGATGAAGTCATCGACCGGCGGGAGATCGATATCGAAGAGGAATGTCTTAAAATATTTGCCTTGCACCAGCCCGTAGCCATAGATTTACGTTACCTGGTGGCAGTGTTAAAGATCAACAACGACCTCGAGCGTATCGTTGACCTGGCGCAGAATATCTCGATTCATACCCTTCGCATCCTTGAAAAACCCTTGTTGGAAAAACCTGCTGATTTGAGGGACATTTACAACCATGTGCAGTCGATGTTGAAACGAAGCATTGACGCCATCGTCAATCTCGATGCCGGAGTTGCGGAGGAAATTTTGAAGGAAGATGATGAGGTAGACCGCATGCACCACCAATTATCCGCCGAAGTGTTGGAAGCCATTAAAAAAAATTCCGATAAAGCCGGTACATTGATCCAATATATTCATATTATACGGCATCTCGAGCGTATTGCCGATCATATCACCAATATTGCCGAAGATATTATTTATTTGATCAAAGGTGAGATCATCCGCCACAACACCGGCCTCGAAGAGGGTTAGTTACGGGTGAATCCGTGGAAAAAATAGTTCGTAGTATGGGATTGGAAGTATGTGGTCTTCGGTGACGGATTTTATGTTTACCGCGACCAGGAGGATAAGAATATCATTTACTTCTGTTGGCAAGGAAGGACTAATATCGCTTATCCTTCTCCTTCCCGGCCCATGATGCGGTTGTACTCTTTATCGTCTACCGGTTCGAGTTTACCTTTGCCCTTTAGATCTTTCAGGTTGATATCGGCCACGCAGCGGACTTTGTCGTAGTTTAATATCAATCCGCCTTCAAAATGAGCCGTGCCCTCGCCTTTTCCGAAATCGCAGCCCTCATATTTGCAATTGGGTTTATCTAATTCAATGCCGATTTCGGTGCCCGTCTTTATAAACAGGATATGCACATAGTTTCTATCGATTTCCTCTTTCAAAGATTTGGCTGTTTTTTCGTGGGGAGATGCTTCGACGTCCTGTTGTTTGGTCAGTCTTTCGACTAATTCATTCATCGTGATCCTCCATAATTTTTTAGTAAATTGTTCTATGAGGTATCATAGGTTTAAACATAAATTCAGTAAAGTAAATATTATCATTAACCCATAAATTAATCAAGTACCCGGTATTTTTTGCGAAAAATCTGCAGGGGTGACATAACTGAAAAAAATGTTCATTCAACTGTTGACTTTCTCCAATATTTTCTCTAATATATTTTATTATGAAAAAAGCGATTTTCCTACCGGTTATTGTATTTTCAGGTGTATTAATACTGGTTCTGTCACTTGCCAGGCCTTTGTACGGAATTGTCTGGTGTCATGATTATTCATATTACAGGGTAAGCGGCCAGGACCCCAGCCCGATAAATACACAGAGAACAGGCATAAGTGTTTCAAAACTACGAGGATATTTAAAAGGTCATGGTTATAAACGTTTTCCATATACTAATGCAGTTCAAATGCCTGGCGCAGGTAAGCGTTTAAAAAAAGGAGACGTTATTATTATCGATGATGCCCATTCGGGATATATATCCGGAAGCAACATGATTGACCATTTTATCCAGGTATATGGTTCTTCAGGGAAAAAATACACAGTGCAAAATTTGCCAAAAGCTCCAATCCCTGGAAAAGTGGGAGGACTTTATGCCGGTGATACTCTAAAACAATTCATAAACAG
>JAGLQA010000896.1 GCA_023137075.1 Candidatus Aminicenantota bacterium | reverse complement strand
GGCCTCATCGCCCATCAACCGCGCCCATGCCTGCGACGGCAAAATCACCACCACAGCCATGGCCGGAAACCTGATGTTCCTGGCCCATTTCGGCAAGGTGACCCTGCGGGAAAAATTTCCCGACAAAGAGAACCGCATCCTGCTCGATTACCCGGGGGCAACTCCCCACCTGTCATTAGGGTATTCCGTCGTTAGTCCGAAAATTGTAACCGAAAAATTGCAGGCTATAAAAAAGGCAGGGAAACAAAAAACCGCCGGCTGTAAAAATGAAGAAAAAGCAGAAAACGAAAAAAACGACCTCACCGCGGTCGAAGAAATATACGAATTTTGTCCCCGTTCCCTGTGGCACAACACGGTGTACCCGGCCTCGAACCGGGAGAACTGGTTTGTCAGCGGTACATCTTCTTACTGGCGGCTGTTAAAAAAACTACCCGGCTCCCGGGCTGACGCCCGGACCTACCTCGGAGATCGACTGGCCGACCTGAACAACACCCTGCTTTACACCATTTCCCGGGAAGAGGCCATCGCGCCGCTCCAGGCAAAACGGGTGTATGACCGTTATAATCATTACCGGGTTCCCAATATACGCGGCACCTTTTTGCTGCACCAATTGCGTCTTTACTTAGGCAATACCTTATTTTCCAAAGTGATGAACCATATCCACCGGAGGTTCCGGGAAAAACCCATGGCCACCGGGAATTTCATATCCGCTGCAGAAAAGATTGCGAAAAAATCCTTGAAACCCTTTATTATGCAGTGGCTGTCCCGGGCGGATCTCCCCCAGCCGGAGGTTCGGATAGCCGGTACCCATAAGACCGGCGCTGAATGGAAGATAGATCTGCAGGTCACCCAGCCGGGAAAACCCTATCATTTTTTCACCACTATTTCCGTGAAAACCGGGAAGGGTGATTACCACCGCAAGGTTGAAATACCAGACGGTGAAACGAAAATAAGCCTGACGGTGCCACACAAGCCGGAACAGGTCGTTTTTAACTCCGGCAACCATATCCCGGTAGCGCGAGAAGCCTTTTACACCTGGTCCAATTTTTACGACGATTTCCATCACACCCGGATTGTGTACGGCACGTCGCGGCAGATCGAAGCCAATCATACCCTGGCCCTCCGTTTTCAAACCGCTTTAGCAGACCGATATTCCGAAATACTTCCCCCGGTTCGAAAAGACAGTGAGATTTCGGCAAAAGAGCTGGCGGAATCCGATCTCATCGTCATCGGCGGTATCGCGGATAACAGTTTAATGGAGACAATAGCCGCAAAAGTGGGTCTGAAAGTGGGAAAAAACTTCTTCCAATGGCAGGACAAAACCTATGGTCAGTGGGACGACGGGCTCTTTTCGGTTATTCCTAATCCCTATAACCCGGAAAAGGTGGCCTATCTTTTTATTGCCAACAGTGCGCTGCAGCTTTATCATATGACCCGGAGGATATACCGGATGCCCTCCTGGGCAATTTTCAAGAAAGACAAAATCGTAAAGCAGGGTTACCACCCGGTCAAACGCTTCATTCTTAACACAGAGTCGCAGGATTAAAAGGGAGAACAGATGGGTGTATCGACTAACCCTATCATTTCCGTTTCCTGCTTTTCACCCGGATTAAAACCGGCGCCCGCATCCCCCCGGCCCGAACCTTTCACTTATACGAACAATGTTCGCTTTATTGAAAAAAATCAAATATTGAGGTCATGTTCCTTGCAATACGCAGCCATTTACAGTATAATTTGCGGGAAAATGGGACGAAATCGAATTTTATCCGGAGCGGAAAATGTTAGTGCGCTCACCGAAGAGCAGGTCAGATTATTTAAAATAAAACATGTAATGATTGACCGGTTCAGTCATAGATATCTATGGTTGCGGCCATGAATAAATAATTGGAGGTACAAAATGAGAACAAAAAGGTTCTTAGCAGCAAGCGCTACAGTGGTATTTGTTTTATGTTTCACGATTTTTGCGGTAGGTTCCGATAATGTTCCTACCCGGAATAAGGTGGCGGATGTAAGCATCGGCTCATCCGGGATTTTATGGCAGCCGAAAGTCAGCTGCGCGAAAATTACCCTTGCGGTTGCCTGTCCAGACGGCCAGGTGTTCAGCAAAACCTTTGACTCCGGTGCAGCTCCCTATTTCGGTCTTTCAGACCTGAAGGGTGAAATCAGTGACGGCTCGTACACCTATGAACTGCGGGTGATTCCCTTTACTGAAAAAAGAGAGCGTAAGGGCGGGTCCGCAACGAAAGGTGAAAAACCGGTATACCCAAAAACCCTGGTACAATCGGGTTATTTCCATGTCCGGGGAGGCAGCATCGCCACCGGCGGCGCCCAGAATGAAGATCCGGTGCGACCGCTCGATATCGTCCACCTTGACGATGTGATTATCGACGGCAGCCTGTGCGTGGGCAATGATTGTTACAGTGGCCTGGCCTTCGGTTTCGATACCATCGTCTTGATGGAAAACAACCTGCGCATCTTTTTCGACGATACCAGTACCATCCAGAATTATCCCCGGAACGACTGGCGCATCATCTGCAACGACAGCACCGACGGCGGCGGAAATTATTTTGCCGTGCAAGATGCCACCGATGTATCTACTATTTTCGTCCTGGAAGCCGGGGCCCCGGATAATTCTCTCTATGTGGACAGCCATGGAGACGTGGGCATCAATACCTCGACCCCTTATTATGA
>JAGLQA010000895.1 GCA_023137075.1 Candidatus Aminicenantota bacterium | reverse complement strand
TAATGAAAATGTTATATTACGAATCTATAATTTGTGAAGGAGGCTGCAAATGAAAGAAGGCCCAAATATTCATATTGGACCCCCGGTATGGGGCTGTGATTTTTTTGATCGGAAGAAAACCATAGACGTGTGCTGGGAGAAACTAAGGAATAATAGTATTATTTTAAGCGCGCCGAGAAGGTATGGAAAATCAAGCGTGATGCTGCATTTGCGAGATAAACCATCTATGGAGTTTTTTCCTATCTATTTCGAGCTTGAGGATCATTTTAGTCTGGCCGGATTCGTTTATGAATTTGTATCTAAGATATTAGAGCATGATAAATCAATTATGAAAAAATTCAAGAAGGGTTTTTCTAAAATTTTTAAAGGGATCGGTGAAATGTCCTTCTGGAAATTCAAAATAAAGCTTAAAAAAACAATCGAAGATGAGGGTGATTGGGAAGAGTGGAAAGAGAGAATTCAGCAGATGATAATAGATTTGGTAAAAACCAAAGAATCAAAAAAATTGCTTTTCATTCTCGATGAATTTCCCTTAATGCTGAGTAATTTTATCAAACAAGGAGAAAAAGGGGAGACTGAAGCAGTAAAGTTACTGCAATGGCTTCGAAAAATCAGGCATGAATCACCCTTTTTAGAGAATGTCAGGTTTGTTTTAGGAGGTTCCATCGGCATTGAAAAAGTAATTTCTTATTTAAAGGCAACTCGAACCATAAATGATATTGAAACAGTTCAGATAGGAGCTTTTGAGCCTCATGTGGCAGTAGATTTTATTAAAAAAATATTCGAGACAAAAGAGCTTGAGGTAGATAAAAATGTCATAAAAGCCATCATAGAAGCCGTGGGTACATTGATCCCGATCTATTTGCATATTATGATCGATTCAATTATCAAAGAGTCGATGAATACCGGACGAAAAATAGAACCGGCCCTGGTGAAGGAGTGTTATGAAAAACGTGTACACGGCCCCGAATATAAGTGTTATTTTGAAGATTATTATGAGCGGTTATGGCGCTATTATCTTAATGAAGAAGCTAAGAGCGCAAAGCGGATGCTCAGAGAACTTGCCACCGCAGATGATGGAATTCCGATAGACCGATTATTTTTAATTTACCAGGAAGAGATGCGAAATAGGGGAGATAAGGAAAAGTTTGATCTCCTATTGTCTGCGCTTGAGAGTGATTTTTATATTGAACGAGATCGTGGAGAAAAAAAGGTATATTTTCACAATAAGTGGTTAAAGGATTGGTGGAGGATTTACCATGGCGCCTGATAAAAGAAGAGATGTACCGCTCAATCCCTTTTCGCCATGGCGGAGTCAGCCGGGAAGTCTGCAGCGAACGATTGTTGGCAGGGACCATGTCATTAATGATATTCTTGATAAGACCGGCAGGTTTTGTAAGGGCGCTCCGGCCAAACATTGTTT
This sequence comes from Candidatus Aminicenantota bacterium, assembly GCA_023137075.1. Lineage (GTDB taxonomy): Bacteria > Acidobacteriota > Aminicenantia > UBA2199 > UBA2199 > JAGLQA01. The sequence continues at coordinate 804 of JAGLQA010000895.1, read as the reverse complement.
GTTGATCGGCAGGCGGGGTCTGGGCAAGACCCATATCCTGGCATTGCTGTTTCATGTTTTTGATAAAAATTGTGTTTTTACCGGGTATGAAACCATATCCGGCGATGTCTTGCCCGTGTTGCTTCTTGAAGAGGAGCGGTACTCATTACATTCGTTGGCCATTTTTTTATTGAAAATATTTGAAAAATTCAGCGAGAAAGCAGTTGGCGAAAGTGGATGGCGCATACCGGGGGGACTTGACAGCGATGACGATCTGATCGAATATTGTTTTGACAAACTCAAAGAAATTTCTTCATCGGAGAAAAAAAAAATTATAATACTCTGCGATAACCTGGAGGAAGTTTTAGCGCAGTGGCAGGAAAGGGAATACAAAAAACTGCGTTCTTTTTTGTCCGATCAGCAGGCGGTCATGATAATCGGGACAGCAGTGAAGGTGTTCAAAGAAATAGTCAGCCCGAAGCAGCCTTTTTATGAATTTTTTGAAGTTGTGCCCCTGGTGGATTTATCCGATAACTTGATGCTGGAATTATTAAAAAAGCGTTTTACCGAAGACAACCTGGAATCGGAGTTTCGGAGCAAGGAAAGGCATTTAAAAGATAAGATGGCCGCTATTTCCAAATTGACAGGTGGTAATCCACGGTTGGTGGTTTTTTTATACGACATCGTCACCAAGAAGAACGTTTTCGAGATTGAAGATGCCACCAACGAATTGATGGAGAGTTTGAGTGAATATTTTCGGAATCGTTTCTCGGACCTTGCTCCCCAGGAGAGAACGATTTTAGATGCTTTTGCCGGGATGGATGG
>JAGLQA010000894.1 GCA_023137075.1 Candidatus Aminicenantota bacterium | reverse complement strand
TGGCTGCCGGAGGTTTTTCCCTGGATTCCTTTATTCAGCGGAAAGCGGGCCAGAAGAGCCGGGAATCCCTTTCCCCGGTGATAGCTCTTGCCTCCTCTCTATTTTTTATTGCCCTTAGTATTGCGGTGACCTTCCAGGTTAACCCCCTGGCCCTGGTTCCCCTTATCCTCATTTTGTTTTTGGTGATTATTATGGACTTGCCGTTTTTTAAAAAACCGTTGGTCTATACCTTAACTGTAGGACTGCTGCACGCCCTGCACCTGCTGATGGGCGGTGCGGCCGGAGTGCTGCGCCTGCCACTGATACTGCCGGCAGTGGTTTTATTTTTTGCCATTGCCGGGGCGCGTGGAATCATCGATATCCGTAACTTCCCGAAGGATTTGATGTCCCGGAAACAGACGATGCCCAAGCGTTTCGGGTTGACCGGCACAGTTAAGATTTCGCTCCTTTGTTTCATTATTGCCTACGGCCTGGCCATCGGCACCTACTTTACTGCTGCAATCAACCTGCTCTATTTATGCCCGGTGGTTATTCTTGTTATTGCGGGCACAATTTGCATTTTTCTCTTTGTTAAGAATGCCGGGCCGGAGATGGCGCGTAAACTCACTCCTTTTTTCACCCTGATTACCGTACTCCTGATCTGCCTGGCTCTGATCTTAGGAAGCTTATAAATCTATTTTACCGGGACAAAGTGTAGGGCTTCTACTTTATAAGGCAGTTTCCCATAGGTGTGGTAATATTCCCGGAACCGGGCTTTGGAGGTGTCGCTTATAAAGAAACCCTCATCGGAAAATACCAATACCGTAAAGTCCATCAGGAGAACCGATTCCAGGTCTTGTCCGGGAATTGGTTCCAGGATTTCGCGAAAGGGATCGCCGGCAAAATTGACCAGGGGTGTCAGGAAAACCAGTCCCCAGATGGCCCTCTTTCTGACAAACAACACTTTTTCATACCCCTTTAGCTTGCCGATCAATTCATGCTCTGCCCTTCGTGTGGAAAGGTCTTGAAAAATAATGGGCCGGTCATGAGGTAATCTATCCTTTATCAGTTGATACATATCCACTATTCTTTTATGCGGTAACCCCCGCACGCGATAATCATCGATCTCTCTTTGCAGCCAGGTCACCTGGAGGGTTAAACACAGGATCATCAGGATCCCGGATACTAAGAATACAGTCCTGGGATGCAGCCGGAATCGCTGCATCAACATTTCGATTTCCCGGGATAAAAAGGCGATAATCATCATCCAGAATCCGACCAGGGGAATGTAGTTGTACCGGGCCGGGGCAAAGGCAATCGGCAGTGAGATCGATAGTCCCAACAACATCCAGGTCAAACCCCATAGGGCCAGCCGGTTTTTGGTACGGATAAAGCGGTATCCCAATCCTGTTAGAAAAAGAAAAACCGGTATATATTGCCAGGCGGCCCCGGTAAAAAAATTGCTTAGCCCCATATATTGAAAGATAAGAAAAGCGAATTTTTTTGCGGCTGCGGCGGCCCCTGCATTGGCGTAGGCCGTTGGCGCTGAGGCGCCGCCGGACAGGAGCGGCAAGCCGATAAAATAGGCGATATATAAGGCCAACAGCAGAAAAAGAGGGAAGGTCTTTCGCAGTGCGGTTTTGAAGGATTTATGTTTTACGATCAGGAGATAGCTCAAAACCAAAAAAGGCAATATCATCCAGGTCTCTTTTGAACCCAGGGCACAGAGGGTGAACAATATGATCGCCAGATACCGGGCCGGGGTTTTTTTCCTGGCATTTTTATCGAAGAAAAGTATAACCCCAAGCATAAACACCAAGGGAATGGAATCGGCCCGGGCGGAGCACCACAGGATTGCTTCGCTGTAAATGGGAGAGGTGCCATAGGCCAGGGTTGTTAAAAAGGCGATATGGTTTTTCCCGGTCAATCTAAAAACCAGGATATAAAGTAAAAAAACATTAAGCAAATGAATCAAAATATTGGTTAGATTGTAAAAGGGCGCCTGGGTTTTAAAAAAAGTGTATTCCAGGAAAAAAGATAACTTGATCAGGGGCCGGAAAAAGTGATTGATTTTAGATAACATAACCGCAGGATTTGTCCGGATACCGTAGGATTCGTTCAGGAACTCGAAATCATCTCCCATCAGGTAGATATCCAGAGAAGGCAGGTA
>JAGLQA010000893.1 GCA_023137075.1 Candidatus Aminicenantota bacterium | reverse complement strand
GCAGGGTGTTTAACAACAGGATGGAGTCGAATCGCAGCAAGAATCACCACAGGTGGGAGCAGTCCCTTTTACGGCTCCTTTGATAATGGCGTTGGCACAGCCCACTCCAGCCCGCACCGTAATGGCTTCGACCGGGCAGTTCCGGACACAGGCCCCACATTCCATGCATGCATCCCTATCTATAACAACCGCTTTTTTTTCTTGTATTTCAAAGACAACATGCGGGCAGACAGACGTGCACATACCGCAGCCGGTACATTTATGAGTTGCCAATTTCAGGGTAACCACGTTTTTAAGGTAATGATAATTTCTCACATTTCACCTCCTGACGGTTTTAGAAGAACCGGCTCAGAATCCAGAGCAGACTACCCGGGACAGCAGCGCCTATTTGCAGAGGTAGGGCAAAACGCATCTCTTTTTTTACCCCGGAAAACGAGGTATAGTGGGAAGAGCCGGTAATGTTCATGACAATAAAAGAAGATAAAGCAGATATCAACAGCAGCCAGGCTAAGGGTTCCAGGATACCGCTGCCGGATAGATGAGTGGCAAAGGAAATCGCAAATAGGATTATCCCTACAATTAATCCTTTGAAATAAAAACTCCGGCCCGGCAGCCAGGGCAGCAGCAAAAAACCAAGTGCCGATGCCCCCAGGTAGATGAGTAATATGTTTAAAGCAGCTCGACTTCCAACCGCACCCGCAAGTTCCAATGAATATCCGTTACCGGATAGACCGGACAGGAAAAAAAAGGCAGCACTAATCAAAACGAAATGGCGAAAACCCTGTACCAGTTCCATGGGGATCAGCACCAATCGATCCGGCAATGTGAAACTAACTTTTCGCATCTCAGCCGCTGCCTTCATGTTTGCATTTAAAAACTCGGGAATATCCCTGGCCCGAACCGGACCGTAAATCACGGTAAAACCGGAGAGTTTTTTTACTTTATGGGCTGAAATACCGGGGGCACCTAATTGGGGTACAATGAGTTTTTTGTGGTTGACTATTTTTTTCAATTCCACTGCTTCTATCCTGCCGACCAACTCTTCGGTGCCGAAAGTGCCCTTACCCGCCGCGCACCAGACGTTTATACCTTTTGTATCCAACACCACAATCCAGGCGTCCAATCCTTTTAATTCTTTTCTCAGGGCATCAAAACTTAGTTTATAATTGGCTGAAACCAGGACAGGTGAACCGGGGGAAGGAGTGCCTACCGCATAAATCCCGGGATCTACTTTATACTTCGTGCGTCCGATTGCTATTCTTATTTTGAAATGTTCCCATTTATCTTTATTTGTAAGATGGGTTGCTACCTGCGGAATATCTCCAACTCCAGTATTGATCCACCCCGTAATATATTGTTCGTTTAAAATTTTATCTTTTTTTTCGCTTATACAACATGATACATCCGTACAGCATGTTTTCTCAGTCTTTACTTCTTCGTCCGGCACAAACATATAATTGCCTCCTTTTATTTAAGAATTTCTTACCAGGGTTTTTTCATTTTTATTGCAGTTATATGGTAAACTGCACCTGGAAATTCAATTCTTAAGGATCTAATCATAGACAATTATACTATATTTAAT
>JAGLQA010000892.1 GCA_023137075.1 Candidatus Aminicenantota bacterium | reverse complement strand
TATAATTGCTGTAGGCCATCAGGTGATTCTGCAGCACATCCTTACCCACATTGTGGAAATTGCCCTTCTTATCCGCGGGCACAATCTCATTTAGGATTTTGAAATATCTCCTGGAAATTTCTTTAAAACTGTCTTCTATATTCAGGTCTATTGTTTTCACACTAAATTGGTGCTGCTGTAAAAAACTCTTAAGAACGGCAAGCCCCATAGGTGGGATCAGGGGTGTCCAGAAGGGGAACAACACCAATAGAATTTTTCCTGTCGCCATTTTTATACTCCTTAGGCTTAAAAACCGAAATCGCCTTGCTCCGTTTTAGACATCGTCGCTCTGGCCGCGACGGCTTCTTCTTTACTCTCCTTTTTTACCTCTTTAATTTCACTTAAATCCAAACCTACATCATGGGCCAGGCGCTCGAGCAAATCCCGGGGCGGATTAAATTCCAGGTCTTTTAAGGCTTGCTCCCGGGAGAAATCCCCTGCCCGGATCATTGTGGAATACTCATCCTGGTAGATAGTGTAGCCGGATTTTACGACGTCTACATGACAATTCAACCAGATCATATCGCAGTTGGTTGTCCTGGCCGGGTAAGTGGTCTCGATTTGGTGCCAGTCAAAGCGGTCTATACATAGTTTTTTTAATTCCTCTTTATGCGTTTTATAGAATTTGAATATATAAAAGGGAATAACCATTATCTTTTCCGGGTCTACTTCACTTTTTAGGTCCTGTTTGCCCATAAAGTGTCTCTGTTTCTCTAACATTTTATATTTCCCGGTCAATCGTTCGAGGAAATCGCTGTCATGGGATACGATATCGACCAATTCCGCCAGGAGTTCCCTGGCTTTTTCTTTTCCCCGGATAAAAGCTGCCTGGCCTTTGGAGTAGCCGTTTATCAGCAGTTTTATATTAAACCGGTCGGCCACTTCCAGGGCGTTAATGTACAACATATTACCACATACATGACAGGCGCTGAGGTCTCTTACTTCGGCCCGGTTGAAATATTTGAATAACTTCCTCATAAATCCCAATTCATACTGCCATATTAACAAATCCACATCCAATTCTTTACAGAGTTTTTTCACATTTTCCGTGGCTTTGGCGCTGTCAAAGCCATGATCGTTGTGAAAAACCAGGGGTCTTAGTTTAAATTTTTCAACGATGTTGATCAAAGCAAAGCAGCTATCCACACCACCGCTTGCCGGAACAAGCACATCATACCGTTTCCCCGGTTCTTTATACTTTTCTAAGCAGGCGATCAATTCCGCTTCACCGGTAAAATGTTTAGCGGCGCTCTCTTTTTCTTCCTTTTCATATTGTCTACAAAAATTACATATGCCTTCCCGGTCAAAGCTTATTCCCGGGTAAGTATCGGGTAATACACATTTTTTACATACTCGCATTATTTGCCTCCAGCGGCCAGAAACCCATATCAACGATCAATGGGTGGGTGCGCCGCACCCTTTCCCGGCTTGCATAAATTTTTTATTAATAAAACTTAAAATCTCCGTCATCTTCGGTAGAAATAGTCGATTTCACTTCCCGGTAATCGTGGGACAGCACGATGTCTTTCAATAGAACCGACCTTTCCGCCATCACCCGGTGCAAAACCTCCTTAAAACGGTCGATCATCTTTTCGATCGTCTCCTTTTTGTATAAATCCGTACAATAGTCCACGGTAAAAAACAGGCCGTTTCCTGTTTCCAGGCCAAGCCAATCTAAATCGATTTTTGTTGTTTTTTTCCCTATTTCATAAGGAGTTAACTTGACGGCCCGGTTTTCTTCTTTATCCACGGCGGGTTTTTCCCGGCTGCCGGCTGTAAATCCCTGGATTTCAAACATGACATCGAACAGGGGATTGCGGCCGGCATCCCGGTTGGTTAATATTTTCCCCACTAATTCATCAAACTGCACATCCTGGTTCTCATAGGCGTCTATAGAATTTTTCCCGACTTCGCCCAGGAATTCCAGGAAGCTCTTTTCCCCTGCCGGAAAGTTACGCAGCGTCAGGGCATTGGCAAACATACCTATTACCCCCTCGAGAGCCGTGTGTCGGCGGCCCGCTACGGAAGTACCGACGATTATATCTTCCTGGCCGCTGATTTTATAAAGCAGGACATTAAATACCGCCAACAATAACATTTGCAAGGTGACCTCTTCATCCCGGGCAAGGTTTTTCAAAGCCGCCGTAGTTTCTTTATCTATCCTGAAGGTTTCCACAGCGCCGGAAAAGCTCTGCGCTGCCGGTCGGGGAAAATCGGTCTCTATATCCAATACGGGAAGTTCCCCGGATAACTCGTTTAACCAGAAATCTTCCTGTTGTTTTAACTTTTGTCTTTCTTTTTTACTGTTTTGCCATTCGGAAAAATCCTTGTACCGGATCATCAAGGAGGGTAATGCCACTCCTTCATACAGGGACCGGAAATCCCTATGCAATACCTGGTGTGATATACCGTCAGATACGATATGATGCATGTCTATGACCAATACCGCGTGGTTTGCTTCCCTGACCCGGATCAAAGCCACCCGTAGCAGCGGGGCGCGGCTGAGATCGAAGGGCCTGACAAAATCATGCACTAATTTCCTTGCTTTTTCTTCACCGGTATCATGAAATTCGATGCTGAATTCTAAGTGGCTGAGTCGATTAATCCTCTGCACAGGCTCGCTCGAAACCGTCTCAAATGAGGTGCGCAGCATCTCATGCCGCTTTAATAATTTTTCAAAGGTTTTTGTCAATCTCTTCTTATCAAGGTCTCCTGTCAGCACGACGTTGAAGGGCATATTGTAACCGCTGCTGTCAGTTTCCATTTGATGCAGCACATACAATCTCTTCTGGGCGGAGGACAATTTATAATATTCTTTGGTCTCAACCGGTTCGATATTGGAATATTCTTCATGCGCTGCTCCACCTATACATTCCACCAGTTTCCTGACGGTCTGTAACTTAAAAATATCCACCAGCATAACTTTTGCGGCGAATATTTTATGAATCTTCGAGGAGATCACTATCGCTTTAAGTGAATTTCCACCAAGGTCAAAAAAATTAGTGTCTATCCCGATTTCCTCTTCGTCTACCGCTAAAACCCGGCTCCATATTTCTACTAATTTTTTTTCCTT
>JAGLQA010000891.1 GCA_023137075.1 Candidatus Aminicenantota bacterium | reverse complement strand
TCGATGGCCAATATAATGGAATCTATCCCAGCGTGTTGGCCACCTGGGCGGCGATCGATTATGCGTTAAAAAAAGGATTGAGATATTTCGATTTTATGGGGGCCGGAAAACCTGACCAGGATTACGGTGTTAGAGAATTTAAATCTAAATTTGGCGGCAGACTTGTTAATTATGGACGTTTCGAAAGAATCAATAATAAACCTTTGTATTTATTGGGCAAGCTCGGCCTCAAGGTTTTAGGAGCATTAAGATAGATGAATCTTCTGATAGATATCGGTCACCCAGCCCATGTTCATTTGTTAAAAAATTTTGCCCGGATAATGCAAAAAACTGGTCATTCTGTTTTATTTACCTGCAGGGACAAAGAAGTGGCAATTCAACTGCTAAAGGCATATAAATTTGATTTTATCGTACTTGGGAAACCTTTCAAAAATATAGTCGGAAAAATGTGGGGGATGATCAAATTCGATCTTTTGCTTTTGAAAATAGCATTGAGGTTCAAACCGGATATTTTATTAAGTGCCGGTTCCATCTACGCCGCCCAGGTTGCCTGGTTCCTTCATAAACCTCATATTACCTTTGAGGATACCGGGAATATGGAACAGGTCAGGTTATATAAACCTTTTTCAAAAATTATCCTTGTATCAACTGCATTTCATAAAGAGTTGGGAAAAAAACAAATCCGTTATAAGGGCTACCATGAATGGGCCTATCTTCATCCCGGATATTTTCAACCCGATGATAGTATATATGAAAACCTGAAAATAAAAAGAGAAGAACCATTTGTTATTGTCAGGTTTGTCTCCTGGGGTGCCAGCCATGATATAGGCCAATCAGGTTTCACACCGGGCTTAAAAACCGGGATAGTAAATGAGCTGGCAAAGCATTTTAAGGTTTTCATATCATCGGAAAACGATTTGCCCGCTTCTTTAGAAAAATTTCAAATTAAGATTCCCCCGGAAAAGATGCATGATGCCTTGGCGTTTGCTGCTCTTTTCATAGGGGAAGGGGCGACCATGGCATCAGAATGTGCCATGTTGGGCACACCCGCCATCTATGTCAACAGTATCACCGCCGGCACGTTAGAAGAACAGGAAAAGTATGGTCTGCTGTACAGTTTTAGAAATTCCGCCGGGGTACTGGAAAAGACACGCGAATTGACAAAGATTCTCAATTTAAAAGAAATTCACCGGGAACGCCGCCAAAAAATGCTGGCAGACAAAATCGATGTAACGAAGTTTATGTGTTGGTTCGTTGAAAGTTACCCTGAAAGTGTGACAATCATGAGATCTGATCCGGACTACCAACTTAGATTCAAATAAGCGCCACCAACGGTGCAATATTATTATTTTAAGGCATGATGCTGATAAATGGGAAAAGATTGAAATTGTTAGTGGATATAGGGCATCCCGCCCATGTGCATTTGTACCGGTATTTCATTTCCGAAATGGAGCAGATGGGACATCGAGTCTTTGTTACGGTCAAAGATATCCCGGCAGCTAAAGAGCTGCTGGATATATATTCCATTAAATATATGGACCTGGGCAAAAAAAGAGATTCTATATGGGGAAAGGGCCTCCACCAATTGCGTTATAACCTGAAGACCTTTAATGTTGTGAGAAAGGAGAAAATCGATTACGGTATCGGTTCATCCATTACCCTGGCTCATGTTTCCAGGTTGACGGGCATGAAATCATTTATTTTCGACGATGATGATAACGAAGTGGAACCTTTTTTTGTCAAATTTGTTCACCCTTTTGCCCACTGCATTTTGTCTCCCGATTGTCTGCGGTTTCAACGGAACGGCAAGAGGGACATTACCTACGCCGGTTATCATGAACTGGCGTATCTTCACCCCAACCGTTTTATACCTGATCCGGGTGTGCTGAGAGATGCCGGGTTAAAGGCAGGGGAGACTTTTTTTGTAATGCGCTTTAATGTCTTTAAAGCGCACCATGACAGCGGCATCAGGGGATTATCCCTAAAGCAGAAGCTGCAATTAGTCGAAATGTTAAAAAAGAAAGGAAAAATCCTGGTTACCACGGAGCGGGATATGGAGCCTGAACTCCGCCGATACCGGGTAAAGGTATCACCGGCCGGGATTCACAGCCTATTGTATTACGCAGCCATGTTTATCGGGGACAGCCAGACCATGACTTCCGAAGCCGCGGTGTTAGGAACACCGGCAATTCGCTGCAATTCATTTGTGGGACGGATTACTTACTTAGAGGAAGAGGAACACAAATACAAATTGACTTTTGGATTTAAACCCGGTCGATTTGAGCAAATGGTTCGAAAAATCGAGGAATTGTTGGCCATGCCGGACCTTAAGGAAGAATGGCAAAAACGGCGCCGGCAAATGCTGAGAGATAAGATAGATATAACGGCCTTTATGGTGTGGTTTATAGAGCATTACCCTGAAAGTTTGCAAGTTGTCAGAGAGAATCCCGATTACCAATATAGATTCAAATGAGCAAAAAAATCAAAATCATCCTGACTGTCGGGGCCAGACCGAACTTTATGAAAATTGTACCACTCCTACATGAGATGAAAAAACACCCGGAATTTGCACCTGTTCTTGTTCACACCGGTCAGCATTATGATACGAATATGTCGGCCCTTTTTCTTGAACAATTTGACATACCGGAACCGGATATCAACCTGGAGGTGGGTTCTGCTTCTCATGCGGTACAAACCGCCCGGATTATGGAGCGATTTGAAAAGGTATGCATTGAAGAAAATCCCCAGGCTGTATTAGTAGTAGGTGACGTAAACTCAACCGCTGCCTGTACTCTTGCAGCGGCCAAGCTTAACATAAAAACCATTCACTATGAAGCAGGTCTGCGCTCCGGGGACAAAAGTATGCCCGAGGAGATCAACCGCTTAGTAACAGATGCTATATGCGACTTCTTCTTCACTACTTTGCAAGACGCAAATGAAAATTTGATAAAAGAAGGACACAGCGAAAATAAGATTTTCATGTGCGGCAACCTGATGATCGACAGCCTGCTGCAAAATCTCAAAAAGTCGAACGATATAGACATGCAATTTAAGACACTTTCCGGGAGAACGATCCGGTTAAAAGAAGACTTTGTGCCCGGCGAGTACGGTGTCATGACCTTTCATCACCCGGTAAATGTAGATAAAAAAGAGAGCCTGGAAGAACTTGTCGATATATGGGTTAAGGTGTCGAAAAAAATCCCCCTGGTATTTCCTGTTCATCCCCGCACCCGGAAAAACCTCCGGGCATTCGGTTTCGAGGATCATATTCGCTCCTCTGCCCGACTTTTTCTCATCGATTCTGTGGGATACCTCCAGTTTATCAACCTGATGAAACAGGCAAAATTTGTGTTGACGGACTCCGGAGGTATCCAGGAAGAAACCACCTATCTGAACATCCCCTGCCTGACAATCAGGCCCTGCACCGAGCGGCCTGTGACCATATGGCAGGGAAGCAACAAACTGATCAAAGTTCATGAGATCATGACTGAAGTGCAACTCATCCTTATGAGCAAAGGCAAAACCGGTGAAGTGCCACGGTTCTGGGATGGACAGAGTGCGGAAAGGATCGTAAAGGTGCTCTCTGAGATTTTAAAAAGGTGAGAACCGGTTAAATTGGGCTTTTAAGAATTAGTGAAGATGGAATTCGATTTTACCTTAAGAAAACTCAGAAGATTGTGTTCTGCAATCATCTCCGGTCAATATGAGATCATAACCTTCTCGGATTATCTGCAAAACAAGTATCAAAACAAGGTGGCCATATTGAGACATGATGTGGATCGTTTGGTGAAAAACTCATTGAAAATTGCGATTTTAGAGAAACAAATGTGTATTCGGTCTTCCTATTATTTCAGATACAAGCAGGGTGTATTCGACAGGGGAATAATAAAAGAAATATCCGGTCTTGGCCACGAGATTGGCTATCATTACGAGGTTTTATCTAAAACCAGGGGAAATCTTGAAACAGGAGTAGATTTATTTAAGAAAGAATTAAACGATTTTCGTGAGATTGTAGATGTTAATACTATTTGTATGCATGGTTCTCCTTTATCAAAATGGGATAGTAGAAAATTATGGGGAAAATTTGATTATCGAGAGTTTGGTATAATCGGCGAGCCCTATTTCGATATAGATTATAACCGGGTCGCATATTTTACCGATACGGGAAGAAGATGGGATGGTGAAAATGTGAACCTGAGAGATAAAGTACTCTCAAGGATGAAATACGGTTTTAGAACTACAGATGATTTGATAGCTGCATTTGAAGCAAATAAGTTGCCTGACAACGTGATGATAAATATACACCCGCAGCGCTGGAATGGAAATTTTTTATTGTGGACGAAAGA
>JAGLQA010000890.1 GCA_023137075.1 Candidatus Aminicenantota bacterium | reverse complement strand
AAAATGCCCTTGTAATAAAAAATTTTAATCCATAAATCCAAACAGAGGAATGATCAATGAGGAGTATAAAAAACGTTTTATTGTTTGAGATAAAGAGTCTTTTGATAAGATCGATAATAGGAGGCATAAGATGAAAAAATTAAAAATTATCCGGGAGACCGTCGCCAACCTGACGGATGAACAGATGCAAAAAATCCGCGGCGCATCAGTCTTTCATTTTTCATGCGATTGTAATGATACCGAAAGTTGTTCCGTTTTTTACAAATGCTGCCCCCCACCGGAAGAAAATGCCCTTGTAATAAAAAATTTTAATCCATAAATCCAAATAGAGGAATGACCAATGAGAAAATTAAAAAATATCTTTATTTACGAAACAAAAGAGTTAAGCAATATAAGGACTTTCTGTATAATGGCCGTTTTCCTGTTATTCTCAATTCCTATCATACTGCAATGCATAAATCACTATTCAAATGATGTAATCCAAAGTGAAGAGTTTCAACGCCTGGAGAAAATGAGGATGGAGAAATCCCTAAACATGATTCGCAGTGGTCTTCGGGGAACCTGGAGCTTCAATTCCCTGGCAAATGAGACACCTGTCTCGGTGTTATTTCACGGCGCCGCCCTTTTCGATACCCTGCACAGCACCGTCGACAATTCAGGTGTTTTATTGGACATCGTTTCGAAAAGCAGCAAAAATATCCCTGAAAAACAATCCGGCGTATTCGCCGGCCTGTCGCGCTACAAGCTATTTATTCTGGGTTTCCTGAGCTCCCTGCTCGGCCTTTGCGGCACCCGCAACAAAAAGCGGCGCAAGTTCCTGCTCAATATGGGCGGCTGCCTTTCCGTAAGCGCCGGTTTGTTCCTGAGCCGGCAGCTCTATATAATCATTACCCTGACGCTGCTTTTTATAACCGTTTTCATCTGCTTCCTCGCTAAAGGAGTTCCCTTGAGCGGCGCAGAGGTCAAACTGACCCTGGTTAACTTTGCCGTATCTGCCGTTATTATGGCGATCTTTTTACTGGCCGGGCTGCTGGCCGGGTTGACCGGTAGTATGTTTAAGGGGGCCATGGTGGTGGCAACGGCCTGGATAATGGTTATTTTTATTTTACCCGGGGCTTTGAACCTTTTTTTCATCAACCCGCTCATCGAAAATATGAAGTCATTAAATGAGAACGAGGCCCGTAAGTTTAAAATATTCATTGATTTTGATAACATGGTTAAGAAAAAATTTAAGGAAATTAATCCATCCGAATGGAAACAATTGTCAATAGATATGAACAAGCAATTTTTGGATGTAGAATACGAAAAGATCAAAAAAATGGAAGCGGACATGATACGGGAAAGCGAAGCGGTGGTCAAAAAAATCTGTTTTATCAATATGTTCACTCCCGGCACCTTTTACGAAAGCGTAAGCGGCGAGATGACGGTGGGCTACCGGGCGCTGCTCGATTTTCATAGGTTTAATTTTGAGAAACAGCAGAAGATCGTGGAGTTTTATATCAGGAGTTATTTTGATAAGAGTATCGAGTTGCCCGGTATTCCCGTGGTCTACCAATTGAAAAGCCGCCTGCCCTATTATTTTACCCCCGGCCTGCTGTTTAATATTTTGTTGGTATTCCTGGCCTTTGCCCTGTTTTACGTCTGTTTTTCAAGAGCAATGTTCCCGCGTGTCAAGAAAGATTTTAAAGAAATCAACATCACGGCCCAAAAGGGCGATTATTTCCTGC
>JAGLQA010000089.1 GCA_023137075.1 Candidatus Aminicenantota bacterium | reverse complement strand
TCATTAACTGTTACCCCATGCTGGTGTTATGGAACGGAAGTTATGGATACCGATCCTTTTATGCCAAAGGCAGTATGGGGATTTAACGGAACTGAGCGACCTGGTGCGGTTTATCTTGCCGCTGCCCTGGCCGGTTATAATCAAAAAGGTCTTCCTGCCTTTTCGATATACGGGAAAGATGTGATGGACAGTGATGATGAAACAATTCCCGAAGATGTAAAGAAAAAACTGACCCTGTGGGCAAAAGCGGGTCTGGCTGCAGCCGAAATGAGAGGAAAAAGTTATCTATCAATAGGTTCGGTGTCAATGGGAATTGCCGGATCTATCATAGATCAGGATTTTTTCTCGGATTACCTTGGTATGCGAACCGCTACTGTAGATATGACCGAGGTGGTCAGGAGAATTGAAGAAAAGATATACGATGAGGAAGAGTTCAAAAGAGCCATGTCCTGGAAAGATGAATTCTGCCGGGAAGGTGAAGATATAAATCCACCTGAAACCGGAATTTCCGAAGAGAGAAGGAAATATGAGTGGGAAACTATTGTAAAAATGACTCTAATAATCCGCGATATGATGACCGGGAACAAAAAGCTGATTAAACTCGGGTATGGTGAGGAAGCTCTCGGTTATAATGCTGTTATTGCAGGTTTTCAGGGACAGAGACAATGGGCCGACCATTATCCCAATGGAGATTTTTCCGAGGCCATATTAAACTCATCTTTTGATTGGAATGGAATTAGGGAATCATATTTACTTGCCACTGAGAATGACAGTTTGAATGGGGTGGCAATGCTTTTCGGACATTTGTTAACGAATACTGCTCAAATATTTGCCGATGTCAGAACTTTTTGGAGTAGTGATGCGGTAAAAAGAGTTACAGGTAAAGATTTAACCGGAAAGGCTTCCGGAGGGATAATTCATTTAAAAAATTCCGGATCGGCTGCTCTCGATGGAACCGGACAGCAATCTATAGATGGGAAACCCGCATTAAAACCTTATTGGGATATTACTGTGGATGAAGTTTTGAAATGTTTGAATTCCACAAAATGGTGTAATGCTTCCCTGGAATATTTCAGAGGTGGAGGTTTCTCCTCACAATTTTTAACCAGGGGCAATATGCCGGTTACTATGTCAAGAATTAATCTTGTAAAAGGTATTGGCCCGGCACTTCAGTTAGCCCAGGGATATACTGTTGAACTACCAAAAGAAATTCACGAAAAATTGGATGAAAGGACGAATCCAACCTGGCCGACTACCTGGTTTGTCCCGGAGTTGACGGGAAAAGGGGCGTTCAAGGATGTGTATTCGGTTATGGCGGCCTGGGGGGCCAATCATGGAGCTATCTCTTATGGTCATATAGGGGATCTGCTAATCACCCTGGCCTCGATGTTAAGGATTCCTGTGAATATGCATAATGTCCCGGCAGAAAATATATTCCGTCCCACCGCCTGGTTCTCCTTCGGAACCGAAGAACAGGAAAGCGCCGACCTGAATGCATGTAAAAATTTCGGTCCGTTATACGGATGAGCATTATTTGACCCGGTTTATATAGGAGTTGATCTTGAGTAAAAAAAGAGATCCGGTTTCAGAGTTTAAGAAAAATGCAGAGTCCATCTCAGCAATAGTCTCCCAGATCGGAGATTTATCCGAAATTCCCTCCTATATCGGTGACATTATTAATAAGGTGCCAGGCAGAACCGGAGAAATAAATATTGCTGTTAGCCAATTAAATAAACCTGAGATTAAAAAACTTCACAAAATTTCTACCGGGCTGACCAGGATAAGAGTTATTGAGGAGCGATTGGCTGATTTTGATAACAAAATCGATATAGGAATTACTTATGCCGATTACGGTATCTCTGAAACAGGCACCCTGGTGGTGGATTCCCGGAATAATGACATAAGACTGGCTTCTATGATTGTTGACACCCATGTGGTTATTCTTCCGGTTTCAAAAATAAAAATGACAATGGATGAACTCATCCCCGAATTGAATAATATGCTGAATAAGGAGAGTTCTTATCTCTCGTTTATCACCGGAGCCAGCAGGACGGCAGATATTGAAAGAGTTTTGATATTAGGAGTGCATGGCCCTTTGGAGCTTCATATACTTTTATTGGATGATTTGAGCTGATGAGACAAAAATTAAAGAAAGAGTATAAAAAAGAGATTAAATTTTCTTTAAAAAACAGTTTCCTGCGTGCAGCAATGGATAAATTTGCCGTGGCATACCGGACGGGAGAAGCTAAAACATTTTTTAACACTAACAAAAAAGAGCTGATTGCAAAAATTGCGGAAATAAAGAAGTTTTCCATATCCAGCCTTGATAGTCTGTATGAAACATTCAGGAAAAATGCCGAAAGCAAAGGGGTTAAAGTCTGGTTTGCAAAAACGGCTGAAGAAGCAAATAAAATAATTTCCGGCCTGGCTGAAAAGAGGGGATATATAAAGATCATAAAATCCAAATCAATGACCTCTGAGGAGATCCAGCTTAATACTTTTCTGGAGAAAAGAGGTTTTACCGTAATTGAAACGGATCTGGGGGAGTGGATAATTCAATTAAGAAAAGAGGGCCCGTCACATATGGTTATGCCCGCTATTCATCTCTCCCGTTACCAGGTTTCCGATCTGTTCTCTCT
>JAGLQA010000889.1 GCA_023137075.1 Candidatus Aminicenantota bacterium | reverse complement strand
GATAAGATCGAGGTTATTTTTAACGAAGAGACGCTCAGGGATGTGGATGAAGATTTTTCCTATTTTAAGGATATAGAGAAAATCCGCCAGAACCCCTACAAATTATCCGCTTCGATTACCGGTTTATTGGGAGACCGGTTCGTTACCCGGAAAGAAGATGCCGGGACCGGTGATATATTTATCGAGCCGGTGGTAGATGACCGCATGTTCGTGCTGTGCTGGTTTGCTGATGATAAATTATGCGCAAAACTGGCGAAATACGAAAAAAAGAAGGAATCTTACAAGTATACAACCAACGATGACTGGTATAAATTTATCTTTATCGATACCGATTCAACAACCTGCAAAAGTATTCCCATGAAAGAGCAATTTCTCAAAGATCATACCTACGACCGCTGGATCGATAAAAAATATGGTACATTGTTCGGTTTCTGCCGGTATTCTTTTGTTGTATTGACTTCAGAACCGGATAAAAATGAAATAGATAATCTGCTTCCGCTCCAACATCTTAAATCCATGTATTTTCGCATGGTAAAATTAGCGTTAGTGCAGCGGGCATCGATCCTGCGTTTTTCCAACGAAGTCACCCGTATTTCGGAATTGAAAGAAACGAAAGATACTACAAAAAGGATCAGCCGTTTGCATGAAAGTTATATCCGTTTTGTCAACAAGGTCTATTTCCGGGAGGTGACGGCCCAGGAACAGGGCATCGAACTCTATGACCGGGTCGCCCGGGTGATGAAGATCGAACGGGATGTCAAAGACCTGAACCGGGAGATCGATGAACTGCACCAGTACGCATCGTTAATTGAAGATAAGCGGAATAACGACCAGCTTTACAGGTTGACTATCTTAGGCGCATTATTTATTATCCCGGCTTTTCTCAGCGGTTTTTTCGGGATGAATATTTTTTCCGGGAAAATGGCAGTCACTTCACTGCCAAAATACCGACTCATTATCGGGGCTATTTTTATAACGCCATTATTGACCTTTCTCTGGTTCTCTTGCAGCGACCGCTGGAAAATGAAGGGGAGTAGGTTATCACTGTTGAAAAGAATCTTTTTAATTTTTATCCCGATTTTAATCCTGTTAATGTTATTGATATTGGTTTTCAGTTTCGATACTTTTTTTGCAGGAGTAACACCATGAGCAATCCTTTTGAGATCACGATTAAACTGAAACAGCATTCGCCGCTCATTCATTTTCAGCATGATCAACCCGGCGCCACACTGCGGGCCACGGAGTTAAAGCCAAAGCTGGATAGATTCATCATCAGGAAATGTTTCGACGGGATTTTCAACAGATACAAGGAATCCCTGGTCGAATTCGACAAAAAAATTTACGATTCACTGAAAGCCAAAGAAAAAGAAGAATTCGAGAAAAACATTCATAAGGCACTGGCTTACAAGATGACTTCGATGGCAAAGTTAAGATTTAAGAAGTCATATAAAATGATTGCCGACCAAAAACAGGGTGTCGAACTTTCAGACATAGAGATTAAAATCTTTTCTTATAATCCACAACTACTTAAAATCATCCAGGGCGACATTAAATCCTTTTTTGTATTAACTAATTTCGGCACCCGTCAAAGCAAAGGATTCGGTTGTTTCACGACTACCGATACAACCAAGGATGAATTCGAGCAGATTGCCCAGGAAGAATTCGGTTATATTTACAAAAAGAAAAAGAAGCGATACGCCATAGAAGAAATCCTGGAAGAATACCAGTTATTGAAAAGCGGAAAAAACTATAAGGGTTATGAAAAATCGAAGTTTTTTACTTATATGTGTGATAAACACAATATAACCTGGGAAAAACGCAAAATCAAAGAGACCTTACGAGCCGACCATCCAGGGGTATTCGATTCATTAATGTACGATCAGAGAGCGGGATTCAACCGGGTAGAGGCATGCGTTAAACCGGAAACCGAACTGGAATACCGTTATATTCGAGCATTGTTAGGATTAGCTGAACACAACGAGTATCGCACCGAACGAGGAAACAAATTGAACCTGGAGAAAGTGACCATAAACATCGGAGATCCAAGAAAAGAAATATCAAGATTCCAATCGCCTATCCTGTTTAAAATTTTTCAGGATACCATATATATATTCCCTAAAAAAATTCCCGCGATCATGTTCGACCGGACCTTTGCTTTCGAACTGGAGAAACATTATAGAAATGGAAAGAAAGACAAAGAAACATTATTTCCACTCAATACGCCCCGGGAGGACGAATTTGATATGAAAGAATTCTTAGATACCAGTTTATTACCCGGCTGGGAAAGGAAACCGTCACCATGAATACCAAGAAATATATCGGTATAACCATAGGGCCGATTTATAAAACCCTGAGCATGGCCCGGAAAACCCGCGAAATGTGGGGAGCCAGCTATATCTTTTCCTATTTAATGAGAACCATAATCGAACACTTGGTCGATGAAAAAAAGGGAAATATCGAACCAGATTGCATTATCATTCCATCTTCCCATTTTATAAAAGAGAAAAAATATCATCACGGCGCCGGTTTGTATCCCGACCGCCTGATTTTCCGCTCCCAAAACGGCGATTTTGAAAAGGTAAAGAAAATTGTCAGCGAAGTGCTTTCAAATTTAGGACAAAGTATAGGCACCCATATAAAAAAAGATATAGAGCAGGTAAAAAACTATATCGCAAATTACTTCCAGGTCTATTTTTTAGAAAAAGAGATAGAGGGGGGTAAAAATCCCGTCATCGAGCTCAGCCCCTACTTAGACACCTTGGAATTGCAGCAAAAATTTATCCCCGAAGATGACAGCCGCTGCCTGGCCGAATTTCTTGACAAGGTAAACCACAGCTTCATGTTTAATGATGCGTTCAAACACCCGGATACAGCGGAGATGCACATGGAGCGGTTCAAGTCGATCATTGAGATTTCTGCCGCTGAATTAAAAAAGATCGATGAAAATAGGTTCAATAAAATCATTAATGAATATAACGATAGAGAGAAAAAAGGAATAGATGATGACGAAGGATTTATCATCACTGAACTAAAAAAAATACCTGGAATCAAAGAAAAAAAGCTCTTTAAAACCTGCCACAAGTACATTGCCATCGTGCAGGCCGACGGCGACCGCATTGGCGATGCGTTAAAACAAATCGGGAACGATGAGGATAAACTCAAAAACTTTTCTGAAAAATTGACACAATTTGCTCATAATGCCGCCGGTAAAATAGCCAAATACGGCGGCACTCCTGTGTATGTGGGCGGCGATGACCTGCTCTTCTTTGCGCCGGTAATAAACGGTGAATCGTTATTGTTTGAAGAGGAGAACCGGAAAATATCTACAGTATTCAGCCTGATCGATGCCCTGGATAGTAAATTTAAAAAAATTTTTAAGGATGCGTCTTTATCCTTCGGCCTGTCGATCAGCTACTACAAATTCCCGCTGAACGAGGCCTTGGAACAGGCCAGGGACCTGCTTTTAAAACAGGCGAAACACTGCACGGATGAAAAGGGCAATGAGATAAAAAATGCGCTGGCCTTCAGGGTTCTGAAACACAGCGGCGCCGCTTTCGGGGCCACCTTTAATAAAGACTCCGAAATTTACATAGGATTCCGGAAGTTGCTGGCTACCTTCCTGTCAGGTGATGAAAAATATTTGAACTCCGTTATCCACACCTTACAACTGCACCGGGGAATTTTCAAGCACATCGGGCAAGATAAAAAGAGAGTGGAAAATTTCCTGGAAAACTCCTTTGATGAAGAAATTCACGAAGATTATAAACCTTTTTTAGAAAACACGGCAAATTTGATTTTTACCGTTTACAGCGAAAGTCAACCGGGCGAAAATGAAGAAAGAAAATTTGCCCGCATCTATGCCATCCTAAGAACCATGCATTTTTTAAAGAGAAAAGACAATGAATGAACGTGATTATAAAAACTACCTGGTAACCCTGAGACCCTTAGAGAGTTTTTTCTTCGGCGGCAGGAAAAATTCCGAACCGGAAGAAAAAAAAGATTACTATGTCAAATCCCGACACTTTCCCCAACAAACCGCCCTCCTGGGTATGCTGCGCCAGGAATTGTTGATGCAAAACGGTCTATTTCCCCTGAATTCAAACAACCGTGAGCAAGCGGCCCGGCTGATTGGGGGAAAAAGCTTTAACCCGGGTTGCGAGAATCAAGATTTTGGTGTGATTCAAGAGATGTCGCCGTTAGTGCTCACCAAAGATGACCACTTTTTTCATCCCTGCCCAAAAGACTTAGGCATGACCCTGATCATAGAAAAAAGTGAAGGAAAATCCTGCTTTAATCTCGCCAAAGAAAACGGAGAAACCGGTAAGGAACAAGCAGGTGAGCGCCCTTTTATCCCACATATGAAAGGTTACAACCCCAAAACCGGTACTCCTGAACTTCTGATCGCCAACAACGGCTGCAAAGAGTGGCTGAAATACCCGGATGTATTTACTGAAAGCGAGCAGGTGGGCATCAAAAAAGGCAGAGAGGGCCGCACCGAAGAGGAAGCCTATTACAAGCAGGTGTTTCTGAGAATGGAAAAAGGCTTTTCATATGCGTTTTTTATCAGCTTGAAAAAGGATTGCGATAATAAACCGGTGGTATTAAAAGATAGTATTATCTATATGGGCGGTGAGCGGTCGGCCTTTAAAATGACGATAAAAGAGGTAAGCGAAAAGAGCGGCAGCGAAAACATCAAAGAATTATTCGATAAAACCCTGCCCGATTTTGCCGAAGCAAAAATTATTCTATACAGCGACGCCTATGTGGATGCCGGTATTATAAACCTGTGCAAATTTGCCGTTACAGAGAGCTGTTACTTCAGGAATATCAGGTCAAATGTAAGGAAAACAAAAAAGTTTGACAACTTAAAACCCCGGGATGAAGAGAGTGAAATAACGCCCTACTTAGGGAAACGTTTAAACTTTCTAAAAAGGGGTTCTGTGTTGTACCCGGATGATGAAGACGGAAGCATCGAAAAAATAAAGGAAATGCTTGGTAAACCCCATTTCCAAAAGATAGGCTATAACTATTATAAAATATATACCAATAAAATAGAGTATACCTCCCGACAGGGGAAGGAGTAAGAGAAGGATAAAAAAATGGACCATACACAAAACAACAAATTTGCTTACCAGGCTTTGTTATACATTATCACTGCCGGGACAAATATGCATGTGGGCAGCGGCGAAGAGTCCTACGGGCTGGTGGATAACCGGGTGCAGCGCGATGTGCTCAACAACCTGCCCAATATTAACGCATCCGGTCTAAAAGGCGCATTCCGGGAACACTTTGAGCGGAAAAAAGGAAAAGAATCACAGGAAATAATCGATATTTTCGGCAGCGATAGTTTTTCAAAAACCGAAGCATCTGGTCAACACCAGGCCGGAAAATTTCGTTTCTTCAACGGTAATCTACTATCCCTACCGGTCAGGAGCGATGTCCGGCCCTTTTTCCGCGCCACCTCAGTAGAAGTCTTGCAAGAATTGATCGATAACCTGGATACCTTTTCTTATAAAGATACATACAGGTTCCGGGAATGCCTGGAGAGGTTATCGGGGTTAAAAGTGAAAGAAGGGGAACCGCTGCTTTTAACCGGGGATAAAGAGGCCCTCCTGGAAGATTACAATTTAAAAGCCAAAAGTGATGAGAATAGGAAGTTAGATTTAGAACACCTGGAAATGCTGGAAAGACTCATGGGCAAAAACATCGTGCTGCTGCATAATAGTGATTTTACCGATATATGCAGCGATTATAACCTACCCCTCATTGCCCGGAACAAATTAGAAAACGGTCGCAGCGTGAACCTCTGGCACGAACAGGTAGTTCCAAGGGAAAGCAAATTCTATTTCTTTGTATTAAAGCCCGGAGGTTCTAATCATGATCTCGAATTCACTAAAGGTGAACCGGTTCAGATCGGTGCCAATGCCAGTATCGGTTACGGTTTCTGCCGGGTTGAAGAAGTTAGCAGCATAGTTAAGGCAGCCATGAACAAAGAACAGGAGAGCGGGTCATGAAAGGCCGAGAAGATTTGATTGTTCCCGCTATCAAAGCCATAGAGAAGCAAGAAATCGCCAAAAACGGCAAAGTGCCCAACGAATTTAAAGGATATATCGATACCTTTGCCGCCGGTATCGTGCAAAACGGTTTGATCCCCGCCGTCATATTTTTTGAAAGCGGCAGCAAGAATACCTCAAAATTACAGCCGGAATCCGCAAGCCCGGATAAGGAAAAGGAAAGCATACAAAAGAACCGTAATAAAATGATGCAGGCCATTCTTTCGCTGGCAAAAAGAAATAAGGATAAGCAAGATCCCGGTAAAAGATCCACGCTTCTCGACTACATCCTATCCCAGCCCGGCTATCAAGAAGAGATTAATAATATACGCCGGGACATTGTTGAGGCAGCAGTTGCCTTCAAACTGGCGTTACGAACCTTCGAGTTTGAAAAATGAGCAAAAAGAAAAAACAACAAGATGAATGGAAAAAAATCGGTTCCCTTAAAGAT
>JAGLQA010000888.1 GCA_023137075.1 Candidatus Aminicenantota bacterium | reverse complement strand
AGATACATATTTATGTGCCTATGTTATCAGGGACGCTGCCCATTCGAACTCTATGAAACAGGCGGAATTAAAAAAATATCTATCTCAATCGCTCCCGGGTTACATGATTCCCACGTGTTTTACGGAGTTGGATAAGATACCACTTACGTCCAACGGTAAAATCGACCGCAAGGCATTACCTGTGCCCGTAATAAAGGGAGAGCGCCGTTATACCCCCCCCGGGAGTGAAGAAGAAAAAAAATTGGTAGAGATATGGTCTGAAGTATTACACCGGGAAAAAGATATCATCAGCATAGATTCCGATTTTTTCGAATTAGGCGGACATTCATTAAAAGCAGTCACACTGGTATCGAAAATACACAAAGAATTGGGCGTTAAAATATTGCTGATAGACGTATTTAAAAACCCCACTGTAAAGGGATTGTCCCGGTATGCAAAAAAAGCCAAAGCAGATAAGTTTATTTCCCTGGAACCGGTGGAAAAGATGGATTACTATCCGCTGTCCTCAGTCCAGAAACGGCTCTATATTATGCATCAGATGAACCCCCACAGTACCGTTTACAACATACCGGCAGTAGTACCCCTTTCGGGAGAACCCGATCTGGTCAGGTTAGAAGAGACCTTCATAAAATTGATCCGCCGCCATGATAGCCTTAGGACATCGTTTCAAATGGTAGACAACCAACCCATACAGGAAATTCATGATGCGGATGCACTGGAATTTAAAATAGGATATTACGATATCGGCACGGACCAGGTTGATGTTAAGGTTAACGGTAAGGTTAGGGATAAGATCGAAGCGGTGGCAGCGGTTTTGAAACAGCCCTTCGATATAAGTAGAGCACCCCTGCTAAAGGTAGGTGTAGTAAAAAAAGGAGAAGGGAAATTTGGTCTGGCCGTGATGATGCATCACATCATCTCGGACGGTGTATCTCATGTTATATTGGAAACAGATTTTATGGCATTATACCATGGGAGAACGCTCCCCCCATTAAACATCCGGTATAAGGATTTCGCCGCCTGGCAAAACGGTGAGAAGGAGAAAGAAAAAATAAAACGCCAGAAAGCCTACTGGCTCAAGGAGTTTGCTGGCGAGATACCCGT
This sequence comes from Candidatus Aminicenantota bacterium, assembly GCA_023137075.1. Classification (GTDB taxonomy): domain Bacteria; phylum Acidobacteriota; class Aminicenantia; order UBA2199; family UBA2199; genus JAGLQA01. The sequence goes on along the minus strand of JAGLQA010000888.1, from coordinate 1,073 downwards.
ACTCGACATTCCCACCGATTATCCCAGGCCCGTGATTCAAAGTTTTGCCGGAAGCACTATCCCTTTTAAGATAGGAATAACAGATACCCGGCTGTTGAAAACGTATGCCCGGGAGCAAAGCGTTACCCTATTCATGCTGGTGCTGTCGATCGCCAACATATGGTTGGCCAAACTCAGCAGCCAGGAAGAGATCGTCATCGGCACCCCCGCCGCAGGCCGCAGGCATGCCGATCTACAAGAAATAATCGGCATGTTTGTAAATACTCTCCCCCTGAAAAACCTTCCAACGGGAGAAAAAACCTTTTTTAAATTCCTGGCTGATGTTAAAGAAAAGGCATTGGCAGCCTTTGAGAACCAGGAGTACCAGTTCGAGGACCTGGTGGAGAAAGTCGCGGTCAACAGGGACGCCGGCAGGAATCCCCTCTTTGACGTTTTCTATACATTACAACAGGAGGAAGGCGATACCCCAGCCCCAACTGCAGCAGGAACACCCAGGGCAGAAAAACCTCAAAAAGAAAAGTCGCCCGTCGAACAGCACCCGGGTAGAAGGAAAGAGGGAACAGCGAAGTTCGATTTGACGTTGAATTGTGTGGAAGCAGGTGAGAAACTGTTTCTTACCCTTAACTATTGCACAAAACTATTTAAAAAAGAAACCATAACCAGGTTCATCATTTATTTTAAGAAGATCGTTTCCTCTATTGTGAAAGAACCCGGTATAAGATTAAAGGAGATAGAGATATTCTCCCCAGGAGAGAAGAACCGCTTATTATTTGATTTTAACGATATAAAAACCGAATATCCCCCGGATAAAACCATTCATCGATTGTTTGAGGAACAGGTGGCTCGCACACCCTATAGTATTGCCATAACGGTGCAGCATGAAGGAGAAACGGCACAAAACGAAAAGCCGCCCTCTCTTTTATCCGTTACCTATGACCATTTGAACCGAAAAGCCGGGCAACTGGCCCGGGTATTAACGGAAAAAAGTATTAAACCCGGCTCCCTTGCCGCCATCCTGGTAGAACGATCCGTGGAAATGATAGTAGGCATATTGGGCATTCTAAAGGCAGGTT
>JAGLQA010000887.1 GCA_023137075.1 Candidatus Aminicenantota bacterium | reverse complement strand
AGCGGCCGCTGCACACCGACTTTGCCGTTCCTGATCAACCACTTCGTGGTTTGCATCATGGAAAAAAAGTAGTCCTTCATACTTGCTGCCAATTGCTTTTTTGAGTCTAGGTAACTTTTCGTGTCACGCGTCCGGTACGCGTAAAGCGATTCATTACCTTTGTCCCGTATAACCAGGAAGTACTCCTCATTTAAACACCCCATCTTGTCATCTCCGTAAAAATAGATAAAGGGGCGGCTCTCTTTTAGTAAATCGATACCCATGGTGTTGTTGACATAGGGGATATTTAGAATTCCCATGATCGTGGGAAACACATCGATTTGTCCGCCGATTTGCGCAATCGATCTCGGTTCCCTGATTAACGATGGAGAATGGATAATAAAAGGTGTATGAAAATAAGACAGGGGCATATCGTAAACCGTATTCATGTTGGCGCCGTGGTCGGCAATAAAGACAAAAAGGGTGTTGGCGAACCATCTCTGCCGGGATGCTAATTTAAGAAATTTCCCGATTGCCCAGTCGGCATACTCCACGCTCTGCCTGCTCTTTACCCGGGAATGAGGTTTAAAAGGAGTATTTTCGGGAATGATATAGGGAGGATGATCGCTGCAGGTCATAAAAACCGCTAAAAAGGGCTGGTCACTCCCGGAAAGTTCATTTAGCCGGGAAATCGAAAATTCAAACATATAATCATCCGGTACACCCAGGGTACTGAGTACCCGGTCGGAGGAGTAATGTGTTTTCGAAATAATTTGCTCAAAGCCGTTTGCCCGTAAAAATCCTCCCATATTGTCGAATTGATCGTCATGGGTGCAAAAAAAGATTGTCCGGTACCCCTGGTTTTTCAAAATATTGGGCAGGCCGGCATAGGTGAGAATGGGAACGGTTTTCAGGGGATGCTGCTTGAAAATTGCCGTAAGTGCAAAGAGCGTGGAAAAGATACCGTTAGAGGTATGAACACCGGAGGTGTAAATATTATCGAAAGTTAGCGATTTTTCAGCCACTTTGTCTAAATTGGGTGTCAGGTTGTGCGGGTTGCCGCAGCGGCTCATTTTTTCAGCCGACATACTTTCCATTATAACCACGATGACATTGGCCCGCAGCGGCGCGCCTTCCGTCTCAATTTTCCTGGCAATGGGAGAATCATATTCCCGGTTCTCTACCGGATCGATCTTAAGGTATTTTTGCACCTGTTTGACGGCCGTCTCACTATCCATAAAATCCCGATCTTGCTTTTTTTGGCTAACCCGGTCTATACTGCTCCTGACGAAGGTAAAAACCGGGTTTAAGCCCAATTGATTGGGAAATGAGTAGTTTGAAAAATAGGCGGTACCTACCCGGATGGGAGATTTTTTTGCCAGCCTGCCCCGCATCCCGATGAATAATAGTACCAGGGACAGTAAAAAAAAACCGCTGATTTTCAGGAAATATCTTTTCCTGAAAGAACCGGGAGCAGGCGGGGGCGCCGGTAGAAATTTTTTCTCAAAGTAAACCGGGATAAACCCGAACAGGATACTGGCCGCGAGAAAACCGGACATGTATAACCAATTAACGGTATCCTCAATCGTCATCTTAAAAAGAAATCCCGGTGCATCAAGCCAATTAAACACAATTGCCGAAAACCGGGAATTAAAAAACCGGTAATAAGGAATATCGACGGCACAGATAAAAAAAGCCGCAGAATAAAGCAGGACGATGTATATGGTTAGACTTCTGTACACCCATTTGTTTTCCACCAAAAGAAGGGAGATGATAAATAATATGAGCAGCGGCAGGCTCAATATATAACCGGATATGACCGTATCAAATCTGAAACCCATTATAAATGCCTTGAATATCAAGCCGAATTTTCCGGCAGGCAGGGCGTGCAGTTGGTTCAGGTTGGTTAGCAGCAGAAGGATGCGAAAAACCGTAAAGAAAGCAATACCGACAAAATAAACCGAAAACAAATATTTAACATATCCAGGCAGCCAGGATTTCTTCATGATACACCTATTCGAATTTCCAATCTAATCTTAATTTCGTTACCGCTTTCCATTTTCTTTTGATTCGTTTTACTTTCAATTTCCACACACCCTGATCGTGTTATTTTTTTTGATTAATCAAAATATTTTCTAATTTTTTTATATTTTCTTTCGCCTTTTCGAGCCACTCAAAAACTTCCGATTCTTCAAAACGAATAAAATCAGCATAATCTCCTTTTTGTCTGAAATCGAACATTTTAGAGAAAAATTTCCCGGTTTCTTTTTCAACAACACCTCTTTTAACGAAATGTTCATTAAAAAGGGATCTAATCCCGGAATGTTTGGAAGAGGAGAACTTATTGCTTAGCAATAATGCTGATATTTCATAAAACATGGCATAATATATCCGGTTCACGGCAGCCGATAATCGTTTTTTCTCAAACAGTATTGTGGCATCTTCAATCGCCTCAGCGGCTTTTTCCCGGCGGTAGTTGATGAGATCTTTTTCCCAATTCATATTCTAAGAGCTTCGTTTTGCAGGTTCCGGTAGAAAGGCATAACTTGTGCTTTAGCGGATGACCAGAATTCTTTTGAATAAACCACAATACCAAAAACCACGTTGTATTTTAGCTCCACGTCATAGGCCAGGTCGATGACTTCTTCCTCGAGTACCCTATTTACCAACCCCGGGAATAAAACAAGAACATCGATATCAGAATCTATCGTATGGTCGTTTCGAGCAACAGAACCGAAAAGATATAATTCGACTCCTCCTCCAAAATGGTGGGCCAAAATTTGTTTCAATTCCGCTATGGCTTTTTTTATATTTTTTGTGTTCATTTTTTATGCTCGGTCATCAATATAATATTTTCCTTCCTAACTGTCAACCCCGGTATAACAAATCTTTTTTGAAATAGGCTGGGAAAAAGAGCATTTAAAGAAATAATTCCTTCATTTTTTCTT
>JAGLQA010000886.1 GCA_023137075.1 Candidatus Aminicenantota bacterium | reverse complement strand
CTACCTCAGGATCCGGTCTTTGTGGTGGGCTATCCCCGTTCCGGCACCACCTTAGTGCAGTCCTTACTTGCCACTCAACGAAATGTATATTCACTGCCGGAGACACACTTTTTTAACGTGATCAACCGGAAAGCCGTGCGTATCGATGACCGGGGATATATCGAAGCGGTATGCTTGGACCAGGTTTTTGCCGGGATTAATGAAAAGATAGATTTGCGGTTTATCCGTGCTGAGCAGCGACATATTACAAAATTGGCTAAAAAGAAAAAACTGCTGCCCAAGATGCTGTTCGAATTCATCGTGTATCATTATATTTCCGAAGAAATAAAAGATAAAGATGCCGAATCCTTCCGCTGGGTAGAAAAAACCCCCAACCATGCCTATTTTCTCGAATCCATCCTCTCCTTTTACCCGCGGGCTCAATTTATTAATATCATACGTCACCCGGTTCCGGCCATCTATTCCCGGAAGGTCAACTTCCCCTTCAACAAGGATAAGCCCTTAGATTGGCTGGCAAAGCTGTGGAGGCGTAGTGTTGAAGAAACAGAAGCTTTTGCCGGGCAGCATCCCGGCAAATTGTTTTCGTTGAAGTACGAAGATTTAACGGCCGATCTTGAAAGCGGGCTTACGAAGGTGTGTGATTTTGTTAAGGTGGATCTTGATTTGGGGTTGATAAAAAATCATTCGGCTGCTGCCGGGCGGTTTACGTTAAAAAAAGAAGTATGGAAAAAAAAAGACGAATATCGGGAAATTTCCAATACCAATGACAAATACCGGTTGGTGGTTCCGCCGGAGGATGCGGCATTGATTGAAGGTCTTTTAGCGGATAAGATGAAGCAGTATGGTTATCTTTCGTTTTTTACCAACAAACTGTAAAAGATTGCTGGTAAATTATTTTGTTACGGTTTTTAGTTTAAGTTTTATGATAAAATATAACCCGGCAAAACCGTTGATCTCGCTGCACATCCCCAAGTGCGGCGGTCAAAGTGTGCGCCGGATTTTAAAAACCCGGTTCGGTGAGAACCTCTACTTCCATTATTACCAGGACTATTCGGTTTTGCCGCCAAGATATGAATTAAATCCCGGCATTTGCATTCACGGGCATTTTAACAATACGAGGGGCTTTGGGGTGGATGATTATTATCCCGGCGCCGATCAATTTATCACTTTTCTAAGGGATCCACTGGAAATTATGTTATCAAACTACTTTTTCTGGAAAAGAAAAGCGCGGAAAAAGCAAATAAAGACCGGTTTCATTAAGGAAGGGGATGAACATGATTACCGGGACATTGAAGATTTTTTTGCAAAACGGCCCGTTTCTCATATTCCGAACTTTTTACCCAAACACCTGGCAGAGTCTAATTACCAGGAAATATTCGATGAAAAATTTGTGTATATCGGCATTGTGGATGACATGCGGACCTCTTTGAAGAAGTTGGCCCGCAAGCTTGGATTTAAGCTGGCGGAAGAGGTGTGGATCAACAAATCGGAACGGGATGAGGAAGTGTCGCAGGAAACCGGGGAGCGGTTCATTGCGGCCAATGCCTTCGCCTATGAGATTTACTATTATGCGAAAAAAAATTACACAAAATAATATTATCCATTTTTCCCGGTTTGTTCCGGTCACCGGTTCCGGCGGCGGCGCGCGCCGTACCCGGCAGATGCTTCAAGTCCTGGAATCCTTTCAACCGCAGATGATAAGCGCCGGGCGAAGGACAAGAATCCCGGATTTATCGCCCGGTGACCTGGGCTTCCCCGATACAACCGTTTTGCACTATTATTCCGGCAGGGATGGCAAATTAAAATATTGGAGTACTTTCGACTTGAAAACTATCGGCGCCGCAGAGGCAAAAAGGCCCTTTGCTTTCGACAGGATAACGGGTATTTTCAAGACCGGGAAGGGGGCTAAACACTGGAGCCGGGAACATAAACAAAAAGTGAACCGGCTGTGTGCTCTCTCGGCTGAATGGGCCCGGCAGCTTGACCTATCGGTATTAGATTTAGCATTCGTGGACGATCCGGTTTATTTTTTCCCTTTAACTGAAAGATTAAAAAAAATCGGTGTCCCGGTGGTTGCAGTAAGCCATAATATCGAAAGCCTGGCGTCTCACCAGGTGAACCGGCGATACCGGCAGCATCTCTTCAACCGGGAGGTTGAAATTCTGGCAGCCTGTGATTTAGTGGTTACCATCTCGCGGGAGGAGGCCTGGCTTTTAAAAAACCTGGATATAAATGCCCTCTTTTTCCCCTATTACCCGGTAGAGGAAATATTGAACCGGCTGCTGGCCATACGAAAGAACCGGAAAAAAACGAAGAAGCGGGATTTTTTACTAATGGGCACCACCATAAATGAGGCAACCCGGCAGGGGATGTTTTCCGTTATAGACCACTGGAAGAGGCAGGAATTATTCAGGGAAGGTGACCGTCTATTGGTTGCCGGTTTTATGAGCGATATTTTTTTAAAAGAGATAAAAAGTGAAAAAAACATCGAGGTGCTCGGACCGCTGCCGGATGAAGAGCTCGATAGGATTTTCGGCAGCGTCAGGGCGAACATCGTTTACCAGGATTGGGGTTCGGGGGCCTTAACCAGGATAATGGAAACGCTGGCAGCCGGTGTCCCGCTCCTGATCAACTCCCATGCCGCCCGTTCCTATCACAACATGACGGGGGTGATTGAGTTTAACGCGCTGCATGAGTTGGGCGACTTGTTTCGGGAGATCGAAAAAGTAGAGAGGCGAATCCCGGTTCCGCCGCGGCCAGACGCCGCTTTCCTGACAACCGAAATCGAAAGAATCAGGGGGCGGGTGGCGCCGCCCCGGGAAATAACATGGTCACGATAGCGCACATTATCCACCCGGTACAGGTTGCCAAAACATCGGACCTGGTAATCGCGCAGCCGGTTACCTTTGAAACCTTGGACAGGGGCCGGAAATTTGCCGCCGGAACAGCCGGTGTAAGCTTATATGCCGTTCAATATAACGACGAAGAGCAGATACCGCTGCCGCACTCTTTTATTAGAACTCCCGGTCTCGATCGTTCCGTCATAGATATTAAAGCTTTTAAAAAAAAAAGAAAATTGGCGCTTATCACGGATATTTTAGACAGCCTGTACCATAACAGCAGCGCCGCTTACCTGGTTTATACCAACGTGGATATCGCGCTGCAGCCCTATTTTTACCAATTTGCGGCAAAAATCATCC
>JAGLQA010000885.1 GCA_023137075.1 Candidatus Aminicenantota bacterium | reverse complement strand
GCATTACCGCCTTTCGGCTTACCGGTTATTATATCGAGGGGACTTAAATAATCGTTTTTGGTTCCCCTGAAGGTATGGACACCTCCGGCAAAAAAACGCTCGGTTATGGACATATCGCCTGAGGCGAAACCGTTTCTCACGGATAAAGATAGGGTGCCGTATTTTAAAAATTTAAAGTTTTTCTGGTAACTCCATAAAAATTTGATAAAAGAATAGCTCTTCTCAAACAGGGGAAATCCGACCTTAATGTCCGAAGAAAAATAATGACCGGTGGTGGGATTGAAGGGGTCGTCCCTGTTTTCCAGGACATAAGAGAAATTAAAGGCAGCCGTATCAAAGGGCACATTAAGCCGGTCTACACCGTACTCGGAGGTGGACAACTCGGTTAATTCGGTGCGGTACCAGCTTAAGGAGGCGAGTATGTAGGAATTGGGGGTCATTTTCCTGATTAAGGATTCTCCGGCCCCGAAGCGCTTAAAACTATAGCTGGGGTATACTTCGCTGTCCGCCCAGACCTTGAACGAAGAGTTAATCTTATTTTTGAAAAAATAGGGGGTGTCGTAAGATAATAATCCTCTTTTCTCTTTGAAGCCGAATTGGATCATGGCGGATAGGGAGGATGTGCTGTTAAGAATGTTTTTTCCCTGGTATTCCAATGTACCCCGCAGCCCCTTCCGGTCTTCCCAGCCGATACCGAAGCCGTAATATTTACTGGAGTCCGGGGTAACCCTGATCAGGATGTCCACTTTTCCCGATTCCCTGTTTATATAACTGAGCTTTACTTCATTAAAAATCGCGCTGTTTTCGATTTCCTGCTTGAATCGTTCGATTTCATCCCGGTTGAAATCGGAATCTTTATCTAAGGGGAAGAGTTTTTTTAATAATCTTTCCTGGGAAGAAAATACCCCGATTATAATCAGGTTCCCCATTTTATAGGGTTTCCCCTCATTGATCCTGATTAAAATGGATTTTTCCGTGCCCGGGGAGATTTTCGGGGTAATTGTTACGTCATCAAAACCATGGGCATGGTATTGCCCTTTCAGAGTTTCGATGTCTCCGTTCAACACCTGCCGGACAAAGGAACCGTTTCCTTTCGTTTTAAAAAAGGAGAGAAGCTGCTGCCTGTCGAAGAATTTACTGCCGTCAAATAAAATAGACTCTACAGTGAGTTTTTCGCCCTCTTCGATTTTGAATTCTATATCGGCCTTTCGCCCTTTGCGGTTCCACTGCATGGTGATTTCCGCCTGCGGGAAACCGTGGAAGTGATAGACCTGTTCGATAACACCTAAGTCGACATAAAGAGAACTGGCCCGCAGCCAGAAAAGAATGTCGAAAACCTTGTCGTCGCTGGTTATGGCCTTCCGTAATTCTTTGTCGGGTATGGATTTATTCCCGGAAAAACCGATTTTACCCAACCAGTACTTCTCATGTTTTTTTACGGAAAAGGTTAGATGTTTTTCGGTGCCTTTTATTTCGATGTTTGATTCGATTTCGGCGTCTAAGTAACCCTTATTTTTTAGAAAATAGAGGATGCGGGCATTACTTTCATTTTCCGCCCATTTCTCAAACCGTTTCTTTTCCCAGATGGAAGAGATCAAGTCGAACCGGTTATTTATTCCTTCAAAATGAAATATATATTTGAACCCGGGTTTGACCGTCACCTCTAAATCCACCAAAACCTTTATTTCATCGAAGAAAAGCGGTTTTATCACCACTTCCGGGAAATAGTGTTTCTGTTTTTTTAATAGGTTTTTAATACTTTCCTTTTTTTCCGGGAAGCGATGGGGCCGGTACTCTTTTTCCGTGAAATAGCCCTCGATTTCCCGCAAAAATTTCCGGTCGGGCAGGATAAAAACGACCTTGTTTACCCGGGTTTGCTTACCGGGTGTGATGAACAGAATCAGGGTGCCTGTAGCTTTCTCCTTGTTTTTAGAAACGGTATAATCTACTTTATGGAAAAAATAACCCCTGGATTCGAGAAAGTTTTTAATATCCCTTAGGGCGTTGTTTATATCACTTTGCTTGAAATATGAACCGACCCGCATGGAATAGATTGAATTTACCAG
>JAGLQA010000884.1 GCA_023137075.1 Candidatus Aminicenantota bacterium | reverse complement strand
TGATTTGTCAGGTTAAACGATTGAAAAATCGGAAAAATTATGTTATACCCATATTCAAGGAGGCCCAATGAAGAAGATTTTGATATATTTTATGATAGCGGGTTTCACCGCAGCCCTTTTTGGGGCAACTTCTGCCGCAGAGAGGCGGCAAGCCTATGAAAAACACCTGCAAATGAAACATAACTCCATTTTCAAACAACTCGAATGGCACAGCCTGGGCCCCTATTTTACCGGCGGCCGAATCGATGATATCGAAGCCTATGAAAACAATCCCTATACTTTTTACGTCGCTTCCGCTTCCGGCGGTTTGTGGATCACCGAAAACAACGCCAACACCTGGGAGCCGGTATTCGATCACGAATCCTCTATCTCTATCGGAGATATCGCCATTTCCCAGGGTAACCGGAACCTGGTCTGGGTGGGAACGGGAGAAGCCAATTCTTCCCGCAGTTCTTATGCGGGCACCGGTGTGTTTAAGAGCACGGACGGCGGTAAAACCTGGCAGAATATGGGACTGCGTGAAAGCCATCACATCGGCCGGATTCTGATCGACCCGGAAGACAATAAGACCGTTTACGCGGCTGCCTTAGGTCATCTCTACACGGATAATGAAGAACGGGGGGTATTTAAGACAACGGACGGCGGCAAAACCTGGAAAAAGGTCCTGTATATAAGTCCTAAAACAGGAGTCGTCGACCTGATTATGCACCCGCGAAACAACAAAATTCTATTTGCCGCATCCTGGCAGAAAGACCGGAAGCCCTGGGAAATGATCGAAGGCGGTGAGGAAAGCGCCATATACAAAACCCTGGACGGTGGTTTGACCTGGACAAAAAAGGTGAACGGCTTCCCCCAGCATGGTAATGTGGGCCGGGTTGGCCTGGCGATAAGCCCTTCGAATCCCGATGTGCTGTATGCCTTGCTCGACAACCAGGAAAACAGGCCGGTCACGAAGGAAGACGAACCGGGAAAAAAGAGTGGAATTACCCTGGAAGACCTGGTGAGAATGGGTGTCGATGAATTTATAAAAATCGACACCAGGACACTCGCGAAATTTTTAAAAGAAAACCTGGCAGCCACTTTCTTTGATGCCGAAGTATTGAAAGGTTTGGTGAAAGCCGGTGAAATCACCCCGACAGAATTAGCCGAAATAATTACCGAAGACCTGGAAAAACTAAACCTCATGGTAGTCGGGGCCGAGGTTTACCGCAGCAGCGACGGTGGGGAAAGTTGGGCCAAAACCTACAAACAGAATCTCAGCAGCGACATTTACAAGAGCTATGGTTTCTATTTCGGACAGATCCGCGTTGACCCGAAGGATGAAAACACCCTTTATATCCTGGGCATCCCCCTTTTGAAGTCGGGAAACGGCGGCCGCACCTTTGAAAATATTTCCACCCAGGGGAATATGCTCACCCGGAACGCGGTTCATGTGGACAGCCATGCCATGTGGATCGACCCGAAAGATCCGCGGCGAATTCTTTTAGGCACCGACGGCGGCCTGAATATCTCTTATGATGCAGGCGCCACCTGGCAAAAGGTAGACAACCTGTGCCTGGCGCAGTGCTACACCGTAAATTACGATTTTCGCCGGCCCTACTTTATTTATACCGGGCTGCAGGACAACGGTGTGACAGTGGGACCGCGCAATTTCCGATACGGCAGCCGGAGCCGGATGTGGCGCATGATTTTGGGTGCCGACGGCGCCTCGGTTGAAGTGCAAAAAGACGACCCCAATATCGTGTATGCGGCATCCCAATTCGGCGCCATATACCGGGTGGATTTGGGGAAGATGAGCCTCAAGGGCATTAAGCCCGGTTCAAAGACGAGAAAAACCCGTTACCGGTTCAACTGGCTGGCGCCCTTTATCATTTCACACCACGATTCCTCTACGATTTATATGGGCGCCAATGTGTTGTTCAAATCCGGAGATAAAGGCGACAACTGGGAAGCCCTCTCCCCGGATTTATCGCGCAAGAAAAATATCGACGGCAATGTCCCCTACGGCACTATTACCACCATCGCCGAATCTACTTTCGGCCCCGGTATCCTCTATGCCGGGACCGATGACGGCAATGTCTGGTTGACCCGAAACGGCGGAAAAAACTGGAAGAATATAGGCGCCGTACTACCCGGCAAATGGGTTTCCCGGGTCGTCGCATCGAGATATAAAAAAGAGAGGATTTACGTCACCATGACCGGGTACAGGGAAGATGATTTTGCCACATATATATATGTTTCTCATGATTTCGGTGCGAACTGGCAATTTTTGAAAGCCAATCTCCCGGACGAACCGGTCAATGTCATCCGGGAAGATCCCCGGAACGATAATATTCTCTATACCGGTACGGATTCGGGTGTTTACATTTCCCTGAACTCAGGCGAGAAATGGCGCTCCCTGAAGTGCAACTTGCCCACCATTGCGGTCTGTGATTTAAGGATTCACCCGCGGGAAAAGGAGTTAATCATCGGCACTCACGGCCGGGGAGTTTTTGTTCTCCCCGTCAAGAATATCCAGCGGTTGACACCGCAGGTATTGTCCCGTCCCCTGTTCCTGTTTGAAATAGAATCTGTACATTTACTCGATTATCCTCCCAGGGGAAAGCAAAAAATAAAATTTGAGTTTTATACGCCCAAAAGCACAAAAGTGACCTTACAAATAATGAAAGCGGGCAGGAGCATAAAAAGGTTAAATATCGATTCCGCTCCCGGGTTAAATATATTCGAGTGGGACATGGTTATCGATGAAAGGAAGAAGGAAAAAATAGAACCCGGCACCTACCGGGTTACTGCCAGGTCTGCCCGCACAAAGATCGAACGCACCCTGAAAATAACCGAGGCGGGCAGCACCCGCAACCCATGATGTCGATAAACGATATTCGAAACAATAAAAAATCTTCGCAAAAAAACAAAAGTTTTGATCACCCCCACTGAGTGGGGAACCATAGAAGCCCCTACGGGCCATCTCGGCGCTGCGCGCCATTTCTAGTATGACACGGCTACAACCAGGGAATTATTTGCCTGTCCCTCTTTTTTTTCCGGCCAGGGGAATCGGCAACGCGTCCAGCAGGGCGGGAAAGTTAATTTAGTTTTTACCGGGCAATCACACCGACCGATCTCTTAACCCGGTTATCGAGTTCTATGTAAGTTAACCGGAACGGTAGAGATTTTTTCTTTCAATACTATTAATAAGGTTTTACAAACAATCCCGGTTTTTTCTTTCTAAGCTCTGCTTCTAAATCGGGATTTAAACCTTTCACTTTATATAGCGTTTTGACCTTTAAAAGTTGTTCGATTTTTAATCTCTTGACCCCGCTGAGGTTGGCATAACTGAGGTCGGCTCCCCAGAGGTAGGGTGTATTGAGCTCGGCAAAACTGAGGTTGGCATAGCTGAGGTCGGCTTCCATGAGGTTTGTATCCCAAAACCTAGCTCCTCTGAGATCGGCTACACTGAGGTTGGCATAACTAAGGTCGGTTCTACTGAGGATAGCCCCCCAGAAGTCGGCTCCCATGAAGTAGGCTCCCATGAGTTTGACTTCCCAAAACCTGGCTCCGCTGAGGTTGGCCCCACAGAAGTCGGCTCCCATGAAGTCGGCTTCCCGGAGGTCGGCAAATGTCAATTTTGAGTAGCTTAAATCGATATGGTACTGGGTAATTTTTTCTTTAAATTTTTGTTTATAATCAGATGACTCATATTTATCTAAATTCGATTTTTTAGCTATTATAGTTTTATCGGGGTCAAGTCTTGTTTTGCAACATTTGAGTTAGCAAAATGTGTTAATGCAAGACTTGACCCCGTTATGGTTTGTACGCTAAAAGGTCGGAAATTTGGGAAAACCATATTTTTTACCGAAGAATCATTAAAAGAATTTTTAGCAGGGAAACCAACAAAGGAAGAAAAAAAGAAACTTGCAGAAAACGAAAAGGAGTGAACCATTAATGCCGTTTATCACCTTCGGTATATTGTTTATAAAACTTCGATGATAGAGTGGAAAAAAAGTGAGTGCTAACAGAGATATAAATTAAAATAAAATGGAGTGGCAGTTATGACTGTTGAAACGCAGATAACCAAATTGGGCCTTCGTGTGGATGAATTTGCACGATGTGTAGCTTCCCTGGATGAAGAGTTGTTTCTCAAGAAAATTAATTACTGGTCACCAAGGGACATGGTGGCCCATTTGATCGGCTGGAACCGTTCCATAATAGAAGGAAGCAAACAAATAAAAAGAAGAGAACTCCCCTTTTATGATATTGATCCCGGTGAGAATTACAGCAAGGTGAACGCCGCGCTTGTCCGCCAGTATTCTTCTACGGACAAACAAGAGCTGCTCGATGAACTCAAGGCCTCAACTCAAGAGTTGATACAATTCCTACAGTTACTGGATTCCAGCGAATGGGACCGTGATTACGGTGTGAGACACCAAGGGGCTATAATAACTATTCGGGACACAATCGATGAACTAATAGAAGATTACGACATACATAGAGAGCAAATTAAAGAATGGGCAAAAGAATAGCAGCCCAATAGCAACCTATGAGAGGACGCTGACCCTGGCATTGCTGATGTTGAAGATGCGAGGAAGAGGCTGGCTGGGTTGAAGAGCCAGTAATTTTCCTGTGTAACTAAATACTGTATTGTCGCTCTCTAGTTCCCTTTTTATTAGTCTAACCTGATAGACATTCCCATAAATCGGGGCATTACCATACTATAAACACC
>JAGLQA010000883.1 GCA_023137075.1 Candidatus Aminicenantota bacterium | reverse complement strand
ATTCTACTCGTGCGAAATTGATGGGTAAAAACGGGTGTGCAACAAATGTGCACGGTGCATGACATTATGACTTTTGATCTTTTGGAAAAGAGAAAAAGCTGTGTTACAATTAAATTTGTATTTTCTGTTTAGTCAATAGCCCCCTAAGAGGGTGTCCGAGCCGCGGACCCGGAGGCAAAAAATGAGAAAAGTTTTAATTATCGAAGATGATCGCACGATTGTAGAAGCGTTGGCAGATACGTTCCGGTTTCATGATTTTGAAGTAGCGACAGCCGTTAACGGCAAAGACGGGTACCGCTTATTTGCTAGGCGGAAACCCGACCTTATCATACTGGATATTATGCTGCCCGGTCTTGATGGGTATGATATTTGCAAAAAAATAAGAAAACAGGATCAACATATCCCTATTATTATGCTAACCGCCAAAAGCCAGGAAAGTGACAAACTCTTAGGATTTGAATTAGGAGCGGATGATTATGTAACTAAACCTTTCAGTGTTAAAGAATTAGTGGCCCGGGTAAAAGCGGTGTTGAAACGAAGTATCCGGGAAAACCAAAAAATAAAAGAGGAAAAAAGAGAACCGGTAAAAGTAGGAAAGGCAATTATCAATTTCAAAAATTTTACTATTAACCGGGAAGGTGTTGAATATACTTTGTCTCCAAAAGAGTGTGAGATATTGAAACTCCTGGTGGGGCATCCGGGTGAAGTGATCGATCGCAATCGTATTATAGATGTGGTATGGGGGGATGAATATTTTCCTTCTTCCCGGACTATTGATAATTTCATTCTCAAGTTAAGGAACAAGATTGAAGAAGACCCCAAGAATCCGGCACATATTCTCACGGCTCACGGTTCCGGGTATAAGTTTAAGCAGTGACAAATTTATGACAATCTTATTATAAGAAAGAGACTTTTTTTCCGGCGAATTGTACTATACTATGACCAGGAGGTTACAATGAAGAAAATAATCTTACGAATTTTGTTGATTTTGTTGGCGCTGCTGGTCATCTGGATAGTGGCCAATCAATTCGATGCCAGGTTGAACCCGGACCTTTTTACACGGAAGGATATCCCTGATGCGTCCTTTGACAAAAGTAACGGTTTTTATATCCTCTGGGCGCTGCCCGAACCACCGGGTACGGATATCATGTCCGAAAAGGTCATTGAAAAGTACAGGGAATTGTTTGATCCTCAATTTGACAACGAAAAGTATATTGAGGCTTTTGACTTTAAGGCCAGCAAGAAAATGTACCATTCTTTTCGAGACACCTACAGAGCGCTTAATCTTGATTTCAAACCGGATCTCACTAAAAGTGATTGGAGTGGGGAAGTATTATCGAAAAAATCGCTCCTTTCTCCTCTTCATCCTGCTATGCAAACGCTGTACGACAGGTTCAGGATGATGATAGACAGCCAGGTTTTCGAGGATTTTATTCCGGTAAACGCCGATGCGCCGCTGCCTAACCTTTTGGCCTGGCTTCACGCAGCCAAACTTTACACTGCCGTGAATATGTTGACCGCACTGGAAGGGGAGTGGGGAAAAGGGGTGTCCAATCTTTTAGACATGGTGGATTTCGGCAAACGGGCCGTAAAAGGAAGCCGTTTTTTGATTGTAAATCTTATCAGCAAAGCCATCATGCACTTGCCCTTAGAAGCCATGGCCGACCTGATGAACCGAAAAGAGTGTCCCACCGTCGTTTATGAAATGGTCTTAAGCAGAATGCCTCCCCTACAATATGAAGAGTACGGAACCGGGAAATCCTTGATATGTGAAGTGGTGGGATTTACTTTTGACTATATCGATCATCCTTATAGTACCGATCCTTTTCGACCCGTTAATTTTTGGGAACGCATCCCCTTGTTCTTCTTTCTCCAGGAGAACCGGACCAAAAATTATGCCGATGAATTCTATAAAAAAACCATTGAGATGGAAAAAACCCCGCCCTATCGATGGAAAAGCGACCGGGTTGACCTGGAACCCCTAAAGGTTGGGCCTTTTTGGTGGTTGTGTAATGGCGGGGGTAAGGTTCTTTTGACATCCTATAATAGCTATATCGGGAATCACAAAAAAGGCGGGGGACTTTACACCGTGATCAATAGATCCTATATGAGAAAAACCCTGTATGATATGGTGAAAATATCGGCGGAGCTTCACTTGAATTATGACCCGGATAAACCGGTGCCGGAAATTCTCAAAAGCCTGAAAAGTTACAAGGTTTTGGACCCCTGCTCGGGGAAGCCTTACAAGTGGAATGATGAAAAACAGCTTTTATACAGCATCGGTACCGACCGAAAAGATAACGGCGGCGAAACAAATCTTTACCATAAAACCGAAGGTACTGATTTCGCCATCCCGGTGATTCTTTATCTAAAATAGTATTCTTAGCACCATCGGCCAGGGGGAATCGCTCACCTTGATTTGTAGGCGATTACCCCTTGAGGCCACAAATAATAAAAATAATCCGGAGATTGACCAAAATGATGAAAGCATAAAAGTACTCAAGATTACTGTGAGCTATTTTTATAACACAGAGCGCACGGAGGGCACAGAGGCGGGTG
>JAGLQA010000882.1 GCA_023137075.1 Candidatus Aminicenantota bacterium | reverse complement strand
TCTTATAAAAAGAATCCTCTTTCGCTTGCGAGGAGAGCCATAGTTCATCGGGCTTTATGATGTCGAGAATCTCGATGATACCCTGGACATGATCGGGATGAAAATGCGAAACCGCTACCCACTTCACCCGGATTCGCTTCTGCAAAAGGAAGGGCAGAAGAACCTGTTTGCCGGTTTCAAAATCGGAATAGTAGGCGCCTCCCCCATCGATCAACAGCGCGTCTCCACCGGGAAACACCACCACCTGGCTGTCGCCCTGGCCCACATCCACGAAAAAGACTTCTAAATGAGCCGGTTTATACAAAAACGGATCCACGGTTATAAACAAAATAGAAACGATAAGAATAATCACGGTTAGCGATAAAAGAACCTTTCGCAATTTTCGCCCGGTATCTTTGAGAACCGGAAGGAGAAAAAAGGCGGCCGGTATTAGAAAGACCACCAGGATATGAGGTGATGCCCGGTAAAGGGTGAATCGAATGGTATGGGAGAAGAAAATATTGATTTTGAAGAACAGGAACAAGGGGAGATCGATAACATGGAGCAGGGTATCGGCGATAAAACCGGGTAGGGGCGCGGTGGGGATAAGTAAAATACCGATGGCCGTGATGATTGCGGTCAGGGGCAGGAGCAGCAGCCCGGCAAAAAATCCGGCAAAGGAATATCTCTTGAAGAAAAAAAGAGACAGGGGAAGCGCGATCAGGGAGGCGGAAAAATTGGCGCTCACCAACTCCTTGAAGGCCGTGGGAATTTTTTTAAACCGGTAATTTTGCATTAAAGGGAGGAAAATTCTTCTGCCGGTTACGATTGTGGTGGTAAGGGTGAAGGTCAGGACAAAACCGGGGTCCAAAAATTCGGCCGGGTTTTTAAACAAGAGGAACAGGCCGCAAAAGGAGATAATACTAAAAATATGGACATCTAAATAGAGAATCTTGGCGATAAAGATCAGGAGCGCCATAAATACTGCCCGCTGAGCCGAAATCCGGAAGCCGGAAAGAACCAGGAAGAGAATTAAAAACAGGCCGGTGGTGATATATCGCGCTTCATAGGGAATTTTCAAAGCCTTAAAAAAGAAAAGCAGGAATAGGGCGATAATACCAATATGAGCACCCGAGATCGCCAATAAATGGAACACGCCGGCAGCCAATAATTCATCCTGCTGTTCATGCCCGATTCGTCCCCTGTCCCCTATCAGCACAGCTTCTAAAAAGACCCCTTTCGCGCAGATTCCACCCCCCGGCCTCCTGTATTTCCGTTCGATGGCTTCCCTGATCTTGTTTCGCCATTGGCCGATAAGCCGGTAAGCGATATGGGTCTTTTTCAACACCGTGACCATCCGGGCCGATTTGCAGTAACCGTAGAAGTGAATCCCTTTGTACAACCGGTAATTTTCAAAAGGATTGGCAAAGAAGTTCCGGTTTAGGTTATCATGATAGAGTTTTGCGCTAATGCCGATACGGTCGCCTTTGTTTAGGCACCGCAGATCTCCCTTTACCTTTAACCTGACATTGATGGATAGAGCAACTCTTTTGCGTTTAAATTCCAGGATATCGGTCTCTAAAAAAATGACGGAATGCTCCTGCTCGATTTCCGGGAAATTTTTGAGCCTTCCCTCCAGGGAGATGTATTCGTTTTGGGGAACAGCGAAGGCCGCCGTATCGTAAAAATTTTCTTTATCCTTTAAAAAAGAGAAGCTGACCAGCAGGGCAATAGAGAGAGCGATAAACAGGTAGCTGAGTTTGTATTTTTTAAAATAGTATAAGATTAATGACGCGAAGAAAGTAATCAGGCATACAGGCTGGACAATACCTGAACAAATTCCGCTTGTATAAGAGAGGGCGAGCAGCAGGAGACTGAGCAAGAAGATGGGTGAGAAGATGTCTTTCATGGTCTCTCATGATAAAAAACAACCCCGTGAAAGTCAAGAGCCAAATC